>JAIRWY010000055.1 GCA_031268675.1 Candidatus Ancillula glyptotermitis
CCAAAGGTTGTATAACCTTTGGATTTCTAGCGGGCTTTGCCCGCACGGCACGCCAGCAATTACAGATTTTCATCTTTTTGTGGTAAAATAAGTCCGAGCCTTTTGGAAGAAAGGCACCACAAACACAACACCTTCCATTATACATCAACTTCCTCACAACATTCATCATCTATTTAACATTTTATGCATCTACTTGTTTACTGCAGTGTTATACTAGTACTTAACGTTATTAAGTTAACTTCTATTGATTACAAAATACTAGAACACCTTATGCAAAATGTGAACAAGTGTATATCAAGAGATGATATTATTGCTCATATTTGGAATTACTCTTCTAACTATAAAACAAGATGTGTGCTTCTTTGCTTTTCAGTGTACAAACTCTTGTCTAGTGTTTATGCTTGCTGGTCTTTTGTGTGTTCTGCTTCTGATTATAATCCAGCTTGCACACAAGTAACAACTATTTGTGGTATAATGTACGAAGAATTGTTTTTAAGGAGCTCTATGGGACGGATAGTTGTTGAAGTTATGCCTAAAGATGAAATTCTTGATCCTCAGGGGAAAGCTATAGTTAATGCCCTGAAGCGGTTGGGTATTCAAGGCTTTGTTGATGCTCGTCAAGGTAAACTTTTCGAGTTGTTTGTTGATGGTGCTGTTACTAGTGACCATCTTGAGAAAGCACGTCAAGCAGCTGAAAAACTTCTTGCAAACACAGTGATTGAGAAGATTGTTAATGTATATGAAGGCACTGAAAATGCAGGTATTTCTAGTGGATTGAGTCACAGTGCGCAGAAAATTGCTACTGATTTTGGCTCGCAGGAAAGCGATCTTGCCAAGATTATTGCTGCAACTGGTGAAATACAAAAAACCCCTGATTTTTCAAGTGGAGCATCGTACTGATGGCGAGTCAAGATTTGCCACCGTTGACCAGCGATAGACTGGTGTCCGCATATAACACATTGCTGGAGTTTGACAAGCGAGAGTTGGATACATTGAAGTCTGAGTTTGATTCAACAAGTGTAGTTAAAACACGTCTTTTTGATTATACTATTGCACAAGCTGCATGCGTGCGCGTTGGAATAGTTGTATTTCCTGGAACTCTTGATGATCAAGACGCAGCACGCGCAGTACGACTCTCTGGTGCAAACCCAATTCCGCTGTGGCATGCAGATTCTTCATTGGGGAATGTTGATGCAGTTATCTTGCCAGGTGGGTTTTCGTATGGTGACTACTTGCGGTGTGGTGCAATTTCAAGGTTTGCGCCGATTATGGAAAAGGTTGTAGATGCTGCACGCGCAGGTATGCCAGTTCTTGGAATTTGCAACGGTTTTCAAATCTTGACAGAGACACATCTACTCCCAGGAGCACTTTCGCGAAATAGTCATCAAAAGTTCATCTGCAAGGAGCAAACACTTTCAGTTGTAAATACAGAAACTTCGTGGACATCTGATTTTGAAGAGCAGCAGATTGTGACTTTTCCTCTAAAGAATGGTGAAGGACGATTTGTTGCAGATGAAAAGACCATCAATCGGTTAGAAGCTGAAGGGCGTGTAGTATTTCGGTATACTGATAATCCGAATGGTTCTATAGCAAATATTGCAGGAATTACCAACGAGAAGGGTAATGTTGTTGGATTGATGCCACATCCTGAGCATGCAGTTGAAGCAGGTTTTGGGACAGATGATAGACAGAGCAATAGTTTTAAGCAAGGTATAGATGGACTCAACATCTTCAAAAGTCTGGTTGCGAAAGTGATTTATGATGATTTGGCACCATTTACTGGTGTTACTAGTGGTTCGGTGGAGGTATAAGTGACGAATTTAGTTGATACAGTAGAACGAGCTCTTAATACTCCAGATAGAGAGCAAGCGTATGCACAGTTAGGATTACAAGAGCAGGAATATAGACAAATCTGCAATATTTTAGGGCGACGACCAACTGATGCGGAATTAGCGATGTATTCGGTTATGTGGTCTGAACATTGTTCATACAAGTCCTCAAAAATGCATTTGCGCAAGTTCGGAGTTAATATGACGGAAAATATGCGCAAGTCTTTGATGGTGGGCATGGGTGAAAATGCTGGTGTTGTAGATATCGGGGACGGCTGGGCAGTTACTTTTAAGATCGAGAGCCATAATCATCCCTCGTTTGTTGAACCGTTTCAAGGTGCGGCTACTGGAATTGGTGGAATTGTACGAGATATTATGGCGATGGGTGCACGTCCAGTTGCAGTTATGGACCAGTTGAGATTTGGAGATGTTGACAATGAAGACACTAAGCGGGTTGTTAATGGTGCAGTGGCTGGAATTGGGCATTACGGTAACTGCTTAGGGCTACCAAATATTGGCGGTGAGTTAGAGTTTGACAAGTCATATCAAGGCAATCCACTTGTGAACGCATTGTGCTTGGGAGTTTTGAGACATGAGGATCTTCACCTTTCTGGGGCAACTGGACATGGTAATCAAATTGTGCTATTTGGTGCAAGAACTGGTGGAGATGGAATTGGTGGTGCATCTATTTTGGCATCGGATACTTTTTCAGATGGGGAAGAGACTAAGCGCCCAAGTGTACAAGTTGGTGATCCGTTTATGGAGAAGATTTTGATTGAATGTTGTTTGGAGATGTTTTCTGCAGGTGTTATTGCAGGAATTCAGGATCTTGGTGCTGCTGGAATTTCATGTGCAACTTCAGAGATGGCGGCTATGGGTGATGGTGGAATGCATGTAAATTTGGAGCGTGTTTTATTACGAGATAGCTCATTAACACCTGAACAAATTTTGATGTCGGAGAGTCAGGAACGAATGATGGCGGCTGTTCCTACACATAAATTAGCAGAATTCATGGCGATTGCTGATAGGTGGGATGTTGAAACTGCCATAATTGGGCAAGTTAATGGAAGTGGTAGGTTGACAATTGATTATCATGGGCAACAAATTGTAAATATTGATCCGCGCACTGCTGCTATTGCATCGCCAGTTTACGATCGCCCATATAAACGACCACTGTGGCAAGACTATCTGAATTCGCATTCTGTTCAAATTGATGCACTTAAAAGACCTACTACACCTCAAGAAATGCTAGAAACTGCGATGAAAATGCTTCAATGGCCTAATTTGGCATCTAAGAAATGGGTTACTGATCAATATGACCGTTATGTGCAAGGGAATACCGTACTTTCAATGCCAGATGATGCAGGAGTTGTACGAATTGACGAGTCTACTGGACTAGGAGTTGCAATTTCTACTGATTCTAATGGCAGATTTACAAAACTAGATCCTAGAGAAGGTGCGCGGTTGGCTCTTGCTGAAGCCTATCTAAATGTGGCAACTACTGGTGCTAAACCACTTGCAGTGACGGACTGCCTGAACTTTGGAAACCCAGAGCAAACGGATACCATGTGGCAACTTGTTGAAGCAATTGAGGGGCTTGCAGATGGTTGTCGTGAACTTGAGATTCCAGTAACTGGCGGAAATGTATCGCTATACAACTCAACAGGGAGTGCAGAAAATGGCGTGAATTCGTCAATTAACCCAACTCCTGTGGTTGGAGTGCTAGGTGTAATTGAGAATGTTGCAAAAGCATTGCCTAGTGGATTCTTGAACTCAGGTCATTTAATCTTCCAGCTTGGAAATACACTTCCTGAGCTAGACGGTTCGGTTTGGGCTGATTGTGTACATGGGCATCTTGGGGGAATGCCTCCGATTGTGGATTATGACATGATAAAACGGATTGGAAACGTGTTGATGGATGGTGCTCGTCTAGGCTTTATTAAATCTGCACATGATATTTCAGACGGAGGATTTTTTCAGGCACTATTCGAATGTGCATTTCGCCGCCAGATTGGTTGTAGAGTTAAGCTTGATGCACTCAAGCGAAGAGACAACATAGATGATACCGAGGCGTTGTTTAGCGAATCAGTGGGACGTGTTTTGGTGATGGTAGATCCAAGTGATGAGAAGTTCTTAACTGTTTTGTGTGTACAATATAATGTACCATATATCATACTAGGAACTACTGGTAAGCATGTTGATGAACCTGAGAACACCGTGTTTGTTGAGGGACTTTTTGAAATAAATGTTGACAATGCGAAGAACATGTCAGAAGATATTTTGCCAAATAAGTTTGAATAAGTATGGTTTTTGTGTTAAATATTGAGTATTTATAAAATTATCAAAAAATTATAAGTGTATTTTATATTACTGTAGTAGTTTTTGTGTTATACTTCATGCATATACAAGCACTAACTTTTGTTAGGTAGTATTTAAAATGATAAAAAAATTACTAAGGAGGTAAAAAATGAAGGCAATACGCAAAATAGGCGTTGATATATCGCTTGCATTGTTCGGCATAATGGTCTTTTGGGCTATTTGGGTTTTCAACTGTAATACAGCGAACGCTATGGAGGCGCGAGATCCTGTGAGAGATGTTGTGGAAAGCTATGAGGAAGAGGAGCAAGAATTTCAAGAAGAGGAGCAAGAATTTCAAGAAGAGGAACAAATACCTAGACAACAAATACCTAGACAACAAGTGGTTGAACAACAAGTGGTTGAACAACAAATACCTAAACAACAAGTGATTAAAGAAGAAGGTCATATTGCTGTAATTCAAGGTTTGGAAGAACGAATGGTCATTTTGAAAAGAAATTATATGAAAAAAAGAAATGAACTTCAAAAAATTCTTACTAATGCAAATGCGGAAGGACAACAATCGCGTAATAGAATTATTTCAAGAACTAACGAGAAACTTAGAGTACTGGAGCATGGATTAAGAGCTAGGAAAAACGAGATTTCGAATCTTAGGAATAAAAAAAATGAACTTACTGAGCATTATAATCAGTTAAGAAATGAATTTAAAAAAATACAACAAAGTGAAACTGAAAAAATAGCAAGTTTTAAATCTGAAATGCAGGAAGTAATGAATCATATTCAAGATTTAAGCAATAGTATAGAAGAACTAAGAAGGCAACAAGAAAATGATAGAATCGAAGCTGACGATGTGTGCGCAAATAGGGATTCTGATGTATCTGCTACTTATGAAAGAGTAAGAGATATAGAAAAAGAAATAGATATAGAAGAGAAACATTTTACCGATGCTTATCAACGTATTGAAGACCAGAGGAGTATTGTTATGCTGGAAGCGCAATCTACTCGTTCTGATTTCAAAAAAACAGCAGAAACATATGAATTATATGTTGGTTTTACCGAGTTTCGGACTACGAAGGCTGAGCATGACCGAAAAAAAATGAAAACTGTGCATAAAGAGTTAGGTATAGGGACACATGGTAAGAAAAAAATTGATGGTATTAATATGAAGGATTCAGGATATCATGGTAAACGCGATGTAGATTCTTTTAAGGATTATGGAAGTGGTTCTTCTTCTGAATTATCATTTCATAAACCTTCAGTGAGACATGTTACAGATTTTCCTGATGTCAATAAACAACAAACTAAAAAAGCTTTTGATAAAAAATCTATTAGCGAATCTTCTGTGAGAGCGATAAGCCCGATTAGTAAAAATAATAAAGACATTGTTAAAAAAAATAATGTACGCGAAGTGACGGAAGAATCATCAGTAGTGTCGATAAAGATTCAAAGATCTGAACTGCTTGAGAATGATGATGAGATAAATCATGATAGAAAGTCGCACAATGATGCGCCTGAAGAGAGTGCGTCCTTACAGAATTCACAGAATTCAAAGTTCTCGCATTCTGCACAACACAGAAGCCAACAACAGATGCAATTTGAAACTAAAAAAGAAGTCAAAAAAGTGAGTACTCATACACATAAGAATGAGTTACCTGTTAAGAATAAATTACCTGTTAAGAATGAATTACCTGTAGAGCGGCAAAGTGAAAAAAGTACTGTGCATGTCAACAAAAACTTTCATGATAGAAATGATAGCAAAGCTAGAACTGGAAACCGATTTGGAACTATGCATGAGAAATCTTCTGGGAAAAAAGCTGAAGTAATGAAAAGTAAAGAGAAAACTCAAACAGGCGAAAAACCAGGTGATGATGATAAAAAGTTTCTTACGCGAGAAAAAACACGAACATTTGAAAAAGAAAAGTTTAAATTTAAACAATCACCAGTACCAGTAAAAGGAACAGTGAATGAGAATGCTTATCCGTTTGCTAATGCTGATAAATCTTCTAGTTCATCATTTTTATCAACAACGAAACCACAAAAACCAAAGAGTCCACAAAAATCAAAAAATGACAATCCTAAAAATGTTTCAAGTAAAAAAAATGAGGTGGCGGAAACTGAAACTGATCCCAACAAAACTGATCCCAACGAAGTGGTTAGGGGACAACTTCTGAATACTCTTCGCAAGCGTATTGCTAAAGAGCCTAATGCTTCATCATCAGGTTCAGATACTCCAATTGATGAAATTACTAAATCTCCTGAGAACTCTTCTGGTTCTGACACTACTAATAAAAAATAATGGTATAGCAATAATAAAGAGTAATCTTTAAGAGCAAAAAAAGAGGGAAACATTGTTTCCCTCTTTTTGCCTTTTGTTTGCAAAAATTTCAAACTATATAAACCTCCTTTAATGCCTAAATATTCCCAAAAATACGGGGGGGGGGTATTCATTGAAATTTTTTTGAAAAAATACTTGACAAGTTAACTGGACTGTGTTATAATGTTAACTGGTGATTGAAATGTGTAGGAAATGTGCGAATTCTAAAGTACACACAAGTTCTCCCCGCAAGAGTAAGAAGCAGCGGGATTTGGGAGCTTGTGGTAGATTTTTGCGCCGTTCGATTTCAAAGCTGCGTGTGCTCAACAAGCCGACTTACCGTCGCGTAGTATCTCTTGCAGTATCCTTGACTTTTGCAGCAACTTATCTTGTTGTTGCACCACTTCCGTTTGATAAGGGGACAAGTCAGGCAAAAGCAGCAGATGTTGCATTCACCAAGGGCACAGGAACGCTCGCGGATCCATACAAGATCGAGACTGCGGCAGATTTCATCAAGCTTAGAGGTGATAATATTTTGAACAAGCCTGATGTATATGCTGAGCTCACAGCAGATGTAGATTTAGACAGCAACTCCAAGTGTGGAACATCTTCAATTTACAGCGGTGGAACATGTGAGGGATTTGCACCAATTGGCACCAAAGCAGCACCTTTTAAGGGTCATCTTGATGGAGGTATTTATCAAGGCGAAGGAGATAACAAAACCCTCGTTGGCAGTCATACCATCAAGAACTTCTATATAAACGGGAATTATACTTCTAGTTCGGATGTGTATTTAGGACTATTTGGTGTGCTAGATTCTGCAACAATTAAGAATATCAACCTTAAAGGTCTAGTGTATGGCTCAACATCATCCACAAAAGGCTCGCAATATGTTGGTTGTTTAGCTGGTTCTGCAGTTAGTTCCACGATAAACGGGGTTCATAGCGAATGTATTGTGGATGCTGAAGTTCCTAAGACTGATTCAACAACTAATCGCGTGGGTGGTATTCTTGGAGAAGCAGTTAATACGAATTTGTGGGCATCAGATGTTCTTAAGCCTGGTCGTGGTTATTTTGGAACTGATGATAATGAGAAGAATGCCCAGTTAACTGCTGGAAATGATGCAATTGCTGCTTGGTTCTTAATGCGCAAGACTAATAGTCGTTTGCCTTCTGACTGGGTTGAAGGTACTCTTGATGATCTTAGTAGTGCAACCGCAGAAAACAAGGCAAAACTAGCCAATTCCACATTGTCAACTGTTCGCGGATCTGGAAATGTGGGCGGTCTAGTTGGAGACTTCATTGGTTCTGGCTCTGGTGCATACGCAGATGGTGAACCATATGATGGAGGACCTAATGTCAGCCAGAGTTTTACAGAAGTTGGTGTATATGCTGGAGCTGGTGGAAATGCTGGCGGTTTGGTGGGTTATCTTGATACAGGTGCAGATATTTTCGACTCCTATTCAAAGGGCAGTGTAGTAATTCAAAAAGGTGCTCATAATGCGGGTGGAATTGCTGGTTATCAAGGTTATCGGACATGGATTAAGGATAGTTATACAAATGCAAGGACCCACGCTATTGTTGAAAATGCACAAGGCGCAACTTCAGTGGTTTTAGCAACAATTGGACAATCTGAGGAAAATAAAGCAGCGAGCGTTGGAACTATTGCAGGCGCTAGGCAGGGCGAGAATTCCAAGACGCAGTCCTTATACTATGATTCTGAAAAAAATCCAGGTCGTGCATACGGAAATGAGCCAACTAACCCTAGTCAAGTCAATGCTACTACAACTTCTGGACTTATACGAGCATCATTTGTTAAAGATGCACATTGGGATTGGCAATTCAAGCCTAGATCTATGGACATTATAAATCAAACTGGTTATCCAATTTGGTACACTTCAGATACTGCGACCGATACTCCAATTCTAACTCGCCAAAAGAGTAACGAACTTGCTGCTTATCATCATCATTTCAAAAACGGCAAGGAGTTAAGCGCTGGAACTGAAAGTAATCCGTATATAATTGATGCTCCAGATCAGTTGGACGCTGTTCGTTTATATACAGGTTTTCAAAATCGCAACACATGGTTCAAACTAGACAATGACATTGATCTAGCGCCATATTTAGCATCTGGAGATTGCGCAAATTCAGATAAAACAACTTGCGTGAACTACGGTTATCAACGATATGGAGATTCTGGCTGGATGCCGATTGGTTCTACTGCTTATAATGATGCATTTTTCGGGCATTTTACTGGTACAAGTCAAGATACCACTAAGCCTTATGTTATTAAAGGTGTGTGGATAAATCGAGGAACTAATGCCAATAACGGTCTATTTGGAGTGGTTGCAGGTGTTGATTTTGCTAATCTTGGTGTTGAAATAGACGATGCTAAGGGATATAAAGGTGGAGTTAGAGCAACTGGCGGTCTTGTTGCGCTTGCTCAAAGTAAGAGTGCTGGATGCAATAACGGCGTGGAAAATGGTGGTCAAAATACATACTGCACAAATCTTGAACCAGGTGAAGTTGTTAAAGACGATCCAACAACTTTCCACCGCGTATTTGTAACTGGTGTTCAAAATAAACAGGGCAGTGATGGAACTAATGACCCAACAACTGGTTTTGAAGCGCCTAATGCTGTTGTTTCAGGTTCTGGAGCGGTGGGCGGTTTAGTTGGACAAATAGAAAATGTTGCAACTAATGGAAATCTAGTCATCTCAGAGAGTTTCTCAACAGTGAATGTGCAGCAAATCTCTACATCTGTGAATAACGGTGTGGGTGGTTTAGTTGGTTGGCTTGGAAATCACAAGATTATTGATAACTATACACAAGCAGGTTATGTGGCAGGTGTTAATTATATCGGCGGTATTGTGGGCTATGCAAATACTAATTATTCTGATATACGCAATTCATTTTCAACTGCGCAAATACGTTCAAATGTAAATCCATTTGCGGCAAATTCAGGTGGTGCAATAGGCGGCGGCGGAGTGGCTGCTAATATGAGAGGTCTAGTTTATAACAAGGAGTTCAATACTCCAGCAAATTCTGGATTTTCTAAAACAGTGACTGGATCTGGAACAACTACTGATGATGCAGATGGAGCAACTTTGCCCAAGAACTTCATCGGCTTGAAGACTAAGGTCACTTCAGAAGAGCCAACACCTCAGATCAGACAGCGCGGTTATTATTTAGAGAACAAGTGGGATTTATCATTTGTGGCTCCTGCAGATGCAGATCCTAATGACTGGCAGTACCAAAATCCTGATGGTTCAATATCTAATTCACAGTTCCCCAAGTGGTATACTTCAAATAGAGCAGATGGAACTGGTGAATTTCCACGGTTGATATGGCAAAACGACAACTTAGCTGATTTAATACCAACATGGGGCGGTGAAGGTTCTATTTCAAATCCATATACTATTACAACTGCTCGCGAATTAGATCAGCTCAGGCTTTATACAGGCAAGGCAAATGCAAATAAATGGTGGAAACTGAAGAATGATATTGATCTTGGACCGTATTTATCAGTGGATCCAACTGCATTTGGAGTTCCAAATAGTTATTTAAATTCTGGTTATCTCAAATGGGGAACTGCTGGATGGGAACCAATTGGAGAAGGTAAGGAAGACCAGGCATTTTTCGGCAATTTAGATGGTGGATTTCATAAAATTACTGGACTTTATATTGACCGCGCGCAAACTAATAACATCGGGCTTTTTGGGTCGCTAATTTCTAGCACGGATGCTGCAAATAAGGTTTGTGGAAGTGCAAAAAATGCAGTTTGTATGCCAACTATTCAAAATCTTACTGTTGAAGTGGGACCAAGTGGAATTACTGGAAGATCTAATGTGGGAGCGGTTGCTGGATATGCGGCAGGTGCTGCGTTCAACAACGTTAAAGTAGACAGAGTGTCCAGCATGAACCATAATCCTATAGTAAAATCTGCTGCTTCTGATGTCAATGTGGGCACTGGCGGTTTAGTTGGGTTTATAAGTTGTTTAAATCCAGCGGTTGCTCAAAAGGATGTTGCAACTTCAATAGTTGGTACGCCTGCTGAATGTATAGCAACAGTTTCTAAAATCGATAAGTCATCAGTTGAAAGAGTTGATATAAAAGGCGCGCGAGCATCAAAGTGGCAGAAGTTTCGCGTTTATGGAGGAACTGGAGGTTTAGCAGGTCTTGCAGTTTCCACGCGCATCAATTTTTCACATGCAACAGGAGCGGTTGATGGGGATGCTGTGGGCAGCGTGGCAACTTCTCGAGGTGCTGGAGTAAGTGGCGGACTTGTTGGTACAATTCTTAACGGTTTGCAGAATCCAGCTGATACTTATACTAATGGTTACGATGCTTACGTGAAATCATGTTATAATGGTGCTACTTCTGCATATTCTACAATTTCAAAGTCATACTCAGAAGGTACTGTAACGGGTTCAGTTGCAGGCGGTCTTGTTGGATGGGCAGGAAATGGTAATTCAGATAAATGTAGTACCGAAAGTGGTAGCAGTGGATCTACTTTAGGAACAGCTTATGGTCCTATTAATGTGTATTCTAAGCTAGGAACTCCGCAAATTATTGAAAGCTATTCAGCAAATACAGCAGTTGTAACAGGAAAAGGAAGTTATCGCGAACTTGGAGGAATAGTTGGAATTTTGACTGCTGGCGGTTCAGTTCTTGACTCTTACACTGCAAGTCCTCTAACAGCAAATTCTACCACAAATTCAGGTAATTATATCGTTGGCGGTTTAGTTGGAGTTGCACTAGGTGGTAATGGTGTTTTTTCAAGCTATGCATCAGGAAAAATTTCTAATACAAATACTGCTAGAATTGGTGCAGTAATTGGGGATGACTGGCCAGATACTTCTTCAAAATATGCAGGCTGGAATGTTATTCAGGAATCTAGTGGCAAAGATAACGCACCTTATACTATTGGCTGTACAACTGGTTGTACAATAAATATCTTCGCATTCACTAATTTTGTGGATGCTTCATCAGCTACTGGAACTGGAACCACCCTCCCAATTCTTTCTCAAAATCACACGATATTTGATAATACTTCTGATAGATCTAAAATTACTCGTACGGTGAGTAGTGTAATCGCAAAATATTATGATGCAGCAACTTTGACATCTACTACTGCCGCTTTGCTCAAGACTAGAGCACCATATGTTCAGCAAGGCTGGGATTTCGCTCTAGCTCCAGGTAAATTGACATCCAAGTGGCGTTTAGAAGGAGATGGTGCATTTTACCCTAAACTTGCATGGCAGGTGGAGGATGATCCACTCAATGTCACAGATGCTGAAATCACCAGGATAATCAGGTGTAATGTGCCAGAAGTGAGTAACTACATTGGTCAATACGGAGTTCCTTGGAGCGCTTCTAAAATGAACGAGCTGGGCGTTCCAGACATTGAACGAGACTATACATGTACGAATCCATCTGAATCTGAAATTGCCAACACCTTGAAATTTGCAAATGAAACCACGCTTAAACAAGCCACTTTAGCTGCTCAGCGTTTACGGTTGTTCTCTGGAGGAGGCACTGGACAAGCAAGTAATCCATTTAAGATCCGCACTGCTAAAGACCTAGATAATCTGCACCGCTTTTTTGGATCAACAGTAGCTTCAACTACTGCGAATACTGCGAAGACATGCGGAATTGCTGGAGGAGAACAGTGCGATACTGGGCAACGAGTTTTTGCTGATACAATTTCTACAGATAATCAACAAGCATACTGGGAGTTGGCAAATGACATCGACCTGAAAGACTATTTAGCAAAAACACCGTCTGTGGAAGGTGCTAATCTTGGTTATCAAAAGTATGGAGATGCTGGTTGGGCTCCTCTAGGGCGCGCGGCATATGGTACAGGAACTTATCGGATTTCTGGTGCTACTGATCCTGCAGGTGGTACAACAATGTACTCGTCTAATAGTAATGGTCACTGGCTTCAAGGAACAACTGAGGTCGAGCAACAATTTAGGCTATATGCATTTTTTGGAAATATTGATTTTGCAAGTCATTCAATTAAGAACTTCTGGCTTCAAAGACCAAGTGAGTTATATACTGGATTCTTTGGAACTCAGGGCTTTGGGGTTATTAGGAATGGATCAATAACTGTTGCAAATCCTGGAGTTCGAGGTTATAGATATACAGGAGTAGTTTCGGGTTATGTTATTGCTGGTAGTGATTTGAACAACTTCTCAGTTGGTGTGGCCAATCAAGAAGATAGAGAGAATACCCAAGTGACTGTTTGTGCAAAAAATGCAACATCATGCGCTGCAGTTTATGTCGGAGGTGCTTTAGGATTAACTAAGGGCGGTTTGCAAAATGTGCATACTGATATAGATGTTAATATTGGGCGGTTTGGAACTGCCGATACTGATACAGCATTAAAAGGTGCAACTGGAGTGGTTACATATGTTGGAGGAGTTGTTGGTACCTTAGACTGTACAAATAGTTGTGAAATGCGTAGAGTTTGGTCAACAGGAAATGTTTATGCTCCGCGCTCAAATATAGTTGGTGGAGTATTTGGAGAAATGTATGGCGCGAGCAAGTTGAACCAAGGTTATTCCACAGGTAATGTTACTGGTAGAAATTCAGTTGGCGGTGTAGGCGGTCGAGTTGCACAATATGCACGTGAACTCTCTGAAGTATTTTCTACTGGAGACATCAAGGATTATTATATGGATACAGGCGGTATATTAGGAAGAGTTGATGGTTTATCATCAGGTGATGATACTTTTACAATAAGAGATGCTTTTACTGGAGGAAGTGTTTGGCATGTTGGAACTGGTCGAGATATTGGTGGTACACTAGGTTATGGGGCTGCTAATGTAATGATTAGAAATGTCTATTTAACTGGTGTTGTGTGCAGTGCAACTTCTGGACAAAGACAAGGTACAATTTCAGGTTATTTAGCAGGTGGTACAAAAACTTTATCGCAAAACTTCTTTAACTTAACAGTTACTAATACATATAAAGCTTCTGGACAGTGCAATTATCCTGCAACCGCGCCAGTTGGAGAATTGACTTATGGTTATTATGAGGCACATGGAGCAAATGAAGAGGACATGTATGTTCAATCTACTTTCCAAAATGCGGGCTGGGATTTTGAGTGGAAGAACCGTAATGCATCTGAAGATAAATGGGTTCCACCAGTTTGGTATTTGCCAGAGACTGCTGGTGAGGATGGAATTATGCCACAGCTTTATTGGGTTGCAGGAGATAATAAGCCAAATCCTGTAAACGATTTTGATGGAGGCTCTGGAACTAACGCAGATCCGTACCGAATTGCTACTGCCCAGCAACTTGATAATCTTCACAAGTATTTAGGAGAAGATTGCTGGAAACCAGATGGTACTGGCACATGTAGTACTCCAGGTAACGATACTGATACTGCAGGTACATCTTTTAGTTCTTTGCATTTTAAGCTAGTTGCTGATATAGACTTGACTGATTATTTGAAGCCTGGTGGTTTAGGCTGGTCTAAATATGGCAAGAGCGGCTGGGAACCAATTGGCGGTTCACGCGTTGCCAATGAGAAAACTGGTGCATCAGATAGTTCTGCATTTAACAGCCATTTAGACGGTTCATGCGCTGCAGAAGAAACTGCTGAAACTTGCCAAGCGCTAGACTTGTATGGTAGACGTTCGCATACAATCAAGGGCCTTTGGATGCAGAAGACTTACAACATGGTGGGACTTTTTGGAAGAACTAAGTATTCAAACATCAACGATATTGTGCTTGATATAGATGGAGATCCTGTAAGAGACAGAAACAATGTGAATGTGAACTTAGACCGTAATTCAAAAACATACGGCGGTATTACAGGAGGTGCTGAAGTAGGCTCGCTTATCGGGTGCACTGATGCGACCACCATCAAGAACGTCTTTATAACATCAAGCTCAACTCAGCCTGGAAATGTCATCATCTTAGGACAACCAACCTATAGAGAAGGCGGGGGAGAACAAGGTGCTTATGGTGGTGGAATTTCTGGTATTTTCTACAATTCCGTGATTACGGATTCTGAGTTGTATTTGCCAGGATCATATATAGGAGCAGTTCATAAAGTTGCTCAACCGCAGAGAGCACAAATATCCTTGTCCTCAAATGAAGTAACTCAGGTTATCGGAGGTGGTTTTGGACATATTACAAATCAGTCAGCTGCTCGAAGAGTTGGCATCACATTTGGTTATGTTGCAGGTGATAATATTATTGGTGGTTTCGCTGGAAAGCTTGGTGGAAGTTCTAGTACTAGTGGTGCCTCTTCTCAATCTGTTATAAGTCAATCATTTGTAAAAGGAAAAGCAGTTATTGCAGGACTTACTACTGCTACTCGTTCTTGGAATTCAGCATTAATGGGTGGAGGAGTCGGTATTATGGAAGGGCACTCAACGCTTGCAGATTCATATGTCCAAGTGCAATATGTTCTAAATGGCTCTGGTAGTTACAGTTGGACAGGCGGAATTGCAGGATATTTGGGCAATACTAATACTACTGCTACTACCATTAAAATTCAACAAGTTTATTATTCTCCTGGTGTTACTGGCACTGGTAATGGAGGCGTTTTTGCTCAAAAAAATGTTCTTTGGCCAGATCAAGTTACAGATTCTACGACCACGGGTTATGGGGTATTTGGGTCAGCTCCTGCTAATATAACTAGTGACAGTAACTCAAATACTGGTGTATTTGCAATATACGATTCTGGTGCTGGATCTTTCAGGGGTAGTTCAGCTGTAACTCCAGCTTCTGCTTATCACTACAAACTTAGTTATTCAAGTGGTATTACCATGATGTCTAGGTGGAGATTTCAGGTTTTTGGTTTCCGCTTCATGAAGACTGATGAGGGAGATGCTCCTTGGACAATTGACAACGGCAAGGATCGCCCTAGACTTGCTTGGGAGAAGGAGTATGGAACTGGAACTCGGCATGCAGAAGATGGACTTAACCTGTACTCGCAAGTTCCAAGACCTGGATCTGTGTGGAATCTGCAGTGTTCAAACCCTGGATATGATCAGGTAAAGGGCAAGATCGTCACAGATGATAGTCATGGTGGCACAACTGAGACAGAGGTTGGAACTGATACTATACCATGTTTAATAACAACTCCTGAGCAGTTTGATGATCTGCACAATAGAGTGGGCTGGGAATATGCATTCACACACTTCAAACTTGGAGCGGACATTGATCTGGGCTATAACGTGGCTGGTGGTTTGATTGGAACTGCTGCTAATCCTGGACCAGAAAGAAACAATGGTTATGGTTGGGATCCAATTGGTAAAGGAAAAGATGCTGGTTTTGATGGCAGTTATAGTACATACAACGTTGATATCAATCCAAATCCAGTTGTTAGTAGTAACAATAAAATTCTTACATGGGCTCCAGCAATTTCAGGCAAGTCTAGAGAGTCATGGTATAGCGATTACAGTATGTGGCAAGCGCACTTAGATGGAGATAATCATAAAATAACTAACCTCTATATTAACGGTCATGGATACAGTGCACAAGGAAATGGCTTATTTGGTTATGCGGCTGTTGGAGCCTCAATTAAGAATCTAGTACTTGGTGTTAATTCAGTTACTGGAACTGCTTATGTTGGTGCAGTTGTTGGTCATGGTGATTATACTCTTTATGATGCAAAATCTTGGGGTGGAGTACCAGCAAAGTATGGAAGTGGAAGTGGAAGTCAAGATCCTTGGAAGACTAGATGGTCTGCAATTACTACCTCAAATCTTGGCAAGGTTCAACTAGACCATCTGAGGGTGTATGGTGCAAATGGTGAGTATTTGAAAGACTTCAACCCCAATATCACTGCGGATCTTGCAAAAGTTGCTCAAATCAAGTGCACTGGTGCTAGATGCGGTGGAGTTTCTGGTTTTTATGGTGGAGATTTATCATATTCATCTGCTCAACTAAATCTGAATAGTACTAATAGTTATGTTGGTGGTTTGACTGGATATACATCTGGTGCAGTTTTAGACCACACATATGCAGAAGGCAAGATAGTAGGTGGTGCTTATACTGGAGGACTAGTTGGAGAATTGCGCGCGAACGGAAAAGTTGTTGATTCATATTCAAATGCAATAATTGAAGGACCGTCAGAAGTTGGCGGTATTGCTGGCACTATTTATGGCGGTGGAAGTATATACAGTTCATATTCAGTGGGAAGTGTAACCACAAATGCAACTTCTTATTCTGGTGTAGCGGCAGCTGCTGGCGGTCTAGTTGGTAGAATATCTTCAGCGAATGCAACTGATGATACCAATATAGCACAGGTTTTCAATATTTATGAATGTTTTTCTTCCGCAACTGTTCAGGGAAACACAGATACTGTTAGAGCACTAGCAGCGGCTAGTCGCTTTTCTATAGCACTTGGAGGCTTGGTAGGAGATTATAATAGTTATAGTTGGAGTTCAACTATAAGATCTGATGCTTCTAACTATTATATAACAAACAGTTATTTTACTGGATCTGTCCGAGGAATTGGATCAAGTTTCTACACAAACAACTACAAAATAAGTCAGGACTCTGGCGGTTTAGTTGGTAGAGTACATGTTAATGGTGGTTCAGGCAGTCAAGGTGTGTATTTGCGGTCAAATTATGTAAATGCATCTGCTATTAGTTCGGTTGATGGTATTGTTGGATTTTTAGTTGGGTATACTTCAAGTAGTAGTTCTCCTTCTGGTACTTCTACTACCACTAGTTTTACATCCAGAACTGGAACTGTTATGACCCAAAATCAAGTTTATGGTACTGCCACTATGGGTTATACTGATGGCTGTTCTGCGGTAACTGGATTTAGTTCTAGTGGTGTCAGCTGTGGTAGCTTTTATGGTGCTTATTTGACAAATGAAGGCGATGCTAACCAAAATACGATTATGCATAAAGAGCAACTTGGTCAAATGTCAACTTACCAAAATTATTATTCTGGTGCTGACTATTCAAAGAATTTTGCATTTGATGCCAAGAATCCATATCGTCGCCCAGTTTGGCATGCATTTGAAGATGAACATGCATCTCCAATTTTAGACTGGCAGGTTAGAAAAGGTGCAATTGGACCTGAAGCATATAATTCTGATGGTTTGACGAAGGCCACGAATGAAGATGGTGAATGGAAAACTGATGGTAAGACATATCTACCGAGTATTTTCAAAGGTTGTGAAGTTGGAACAGATGGTTTGACGGATAACAACACTAATAACAAAAATAAGATTGCAGGAGATGGTATTTATGACACGATTGGTCAGTATTGTGATGGATCTAGTACGAAACCATTTACTATTCGCACTGAGCAAGAACTTTGGCAAATGCGTCTGTTTAATCGTCATGTTAGTGGAGTGGAAAGAAATTATGGCGATGAAATTGTAAATCTAGATCGTGCAACCGTTCCTAATCTTGATAATGCAGATGATAATAAGAATTTGAATTTTGAGCTTGCTAACGATATAACTTTAACTGAGAACAACGTCTTGAATACAATAACAGGTAAATATGGGACGATGTCTGGCACTCAAGCCACAGGGCGTGGTTGGGATCCAATTGCTGTTAATGGAACACGCCAAAGTACTGTTTTTGTTGCTGGCTCTTTTTGGAATTCAACTTTTAATGGAAATGGACACACAATTGATGGTCTTTGGCAAAATAGAGCAGATTCTGTCACAAAATCGTCGTATCTAATGGACACTTTAGAGCATGCCGCTGTTTCTACTCATAAGAGCGTCAACTGTGGTGGATTGTTTTGCTATTCAGTGAATTCTACAATTAAGAATTTGAGTGTAATCACTGCAGATAAGGGAGTTCAAGCATCTCAGGATATTGGTATTTTAGTTGGTGATATGATTTCTGGAAAGTTAGAAAATATTTCTGTGCGCGGCAATGCTTATGCAAAATGTTTAGCAAGTTCTTCGAATGCTATGTGTTCAGTAGCCAATAATTACACTTGGGATGGTAAAAACCTCGGTGGTGTTGTAGGTTTTGTTGGTATAGTATCTACTTTGACCACACCCCCAGTTATAGACAATGTGCATTTAGTTGCAGGCTCTAAAGTACAGACTGCTAATGGTGATGTGCTTGCTCAGGCGGCTAACTATGTAGTTGGTGGTTTAGTTGGAAAAATGCAATCTGGTACAATCACTAATTCATCAGCAAATGCAACAATTATAGGGCCTTGGGTTACTGGTGGTCTGCTTGGAGAAACTGCTCCTGATACTCTTGCTTCTAATAGTACTAATCCATATGCAAATTATCAACCTGTCACTATTTCTAACTCGTATTCTGCAGGACTAGTTCGCACCGCTTATGATGGCAGTGGAGGTACTACTAATGGTACATTTCTTGGCGGTTTTCTTGGGCATACTAGTAATAGTACGCAAGTTACTGTGGAGAACTCATATTCAACTGCAGATGTTATAAACGCCACATCTTCTGGAGGCACTAATAAAATTGCTGGTTCTTTTGGTGGAGCATTGCAAGCTACCACGCCACATATCTTGAAGAATATTTATGCAACAGGAAGTGTTAAATTTGAAGGCACTAAGACAGTAACTGGTGGTAATAACGAGTTCTTTGGAAATATGCTTGCGGGCACTAGTCGCTTTGGTAACAGCACATGTTCAGGAATTGTTTCTAGTGTTCATTCTACAAGTAATGTTAGTAGTAATAATAATTGTACAGAAAATGCTGCTGATCAGTATAAGTATAGAACTCCTGAGGAATTCAAATTAGCATCAACTTTTCAGGCGTTCAGTGATTGGAATTTGTCATTTAATACTAGTACCATAAATTCCAACTTGTCCGGTTCTCTTCCTAGTTTCGTGATTGATCCAAGTGGAAATGATTTCGGCAACAGAAATGATGGATTAGGCACGAAGATTCCGATTTTCTACTGGCAAACTCAGCAGGACACAAACCACGGCGGTATTTTGAAGCCTGGTGTAACTTCTGAAGATGAATACTATCCGTTTAATGCGGACGGCACTTGGAAAGGCGTTAAGTTGTCAAGTGGCTGGATTCCGAACATCTTGAAAGAAGGCAGGTGTGTGTATACTGCTGGTGATACTATTGGAAATGTACCAACTGGAACTGCCGAAGATCCTTGTAAAATAACAAGCGCTGAGGATCTGGACAATATGAGGTATTTGCTTGGAAATGTGAATAAGGACTTGCATTTTAAGGTGGTTGATGATATTAACCTTGAACAATATTCACTTGACAAGTGGGGGAATGCGGGCTGGGATCCAATTGGACCTGGAGATGGCGGAACTTCAAACTACTCCTCATTTGCATCTAGTTTTGATGGCGGTGCTGTGATTAAACTAACTGGTCTTAGTACTCATGATCAGGTGAAATCTGGTGCAGATAATATCGGTCTTGAATATGAATCTGGACCTAAAATCACTGGACTTTTCATCAACAGGCAAGATCCAAGTGGAAGTGAAAACAAGGTGTACCCCAAGCTCTCCAGTTATCTAGGGCTTTTTGGAACTATTGGAAGTTCAAACAGCAAGAATGCGAGGATCTCAAATGTATACCTAGATGTTAATAGCACAAGGCAGGGCATTAGAGGAACTAAACTGCTTGGTTCGCTTGCAGGATTAGCCTCAAAACTCTTGGTGAATAATGTCATCGTCAATAATGCAACTGTTAATTCCAACTACGTGCCAGCTAGTAAAGCGGATTATAAAACTGCTGCTGATAATGTTGATGTTGGCGGTCTTATTGGTGCTGTTTCATCAGGTATTGACCAAAATGATAGAACTGCACAAGATGGCTCACAACAACCGTTTGTCTCCAATACAAAAGTTACTGTGGGCAAGGTTAAAGCAAATGCAAACAATGTTGGCGGTATGGTTGGCGGTATTTGGTCAACTACTACTACTGCAACTGCTAAAGCTGCTATTGACTTCAAGAATGTGGTTGTGGATGCTATGAGTGGAAAGGGCACTACAGACCTAAGTGCGAGTAATCCAAATCCGAATACTATTCAAGGTGGTTTTGCAGTGGGAGGTTTACTTGGAACTTCTGGTGATTTAGATACAACAAGTAGTAGCAATTACGAACGTTATCTTGACCGTACTGCGTTTTCTAATGTGAACGTTACTAATGCTTTAACAAATGTTGCAATTGGTTCTTCTGGAAGCGAATCTACCGCGGAAACTGACCAAGGTGGAAGTGGCGGTATGGTGGGCTATATGGCTAGAAGAGCCACAGTTTCGTATTCAACTGCAAAAGGTGATGTGCAGACTGGAAAGCGCAAAGTTGGTGGATTTGTGGGCACGATATTTGATGGTTCCACAATTTCAGACTCAATGGCGTATGGACAAGTGGGAGGTTCGCAATATGTGGGCGGATTCGTGGGCTATATGCGATCTGGGCTTATTGCAAGATGTGGAACTGAGAGCGTGCGTGTATTTTCATCTGGTAATGTTGCTGGTGGTTTTGCTGGATTCATGAACAATTATTATGGCGCAACTTCAAATGGAACTGGTGTAAAGATAAAGCAGAGTTATTCTCGCGCATATGAAACTTCTGCTGCAGGAAATACTGCTGGTGGATTCGTAGGCAAAGTGTTTGATGCTGCTGCAATTTCTACACCTTCAGTTGAGGTTATTGATTCGTATGCGCGCGGTAATGTCTACTCGCAAGGTACTACGAGTTCAGCAATACTTTCTCAAGCTGGTGGTTTTGTTGGTAGCGGAACAAGATCAAAGATAACTGATGGATATTTTGCATTTGATCCAAACGATAAAGATCCAAACTACTGTTTCCATATTGATGGAAATGCAACTTATGACAAATGCAAGGATTCACTTGGTAATCCATATTATGGAACTATCGGTTTTGGGACTTCAGGTAGTGGCGTTGCAGATGAAAATATTGGTAACGGTTTCCTCGGATCTGGACCTGGAACTAGTAAGGATACTACTAATGATCCTTCAATTGTTAATGCATTCTACAATACACAAAAAGTAGTAATTAGTGGTAGCGTTTATACTACAGAAGATGCAAAGTGCCTTAATTTTCCGCAAAATGGTTATGCTGATGCAAATAAAGATGATACAACTTACGGAAAGTGTATTACGCGCGCGCAGTCTTTGAATACAGGTACTTATAATGCATCAAACTGGGATATTGGACCTGGAGAAACGCATATCTGGAATAAACAAGATGGTAAACTTCCTGTGCTCTCTTGGGAGAACAGGGTGTCTGAATATGAAGGTTGTTATCCTGAACCAGAGGAAGACTGGAAGAAGAAGTTCACCTGGAAGTATTTGGAGGGCGTAGATGATGATGCAAAATCAGAAGCTGGCGTTTCTGGGGGCACTTGGGAACTCAACCCGTTCTACAAAGAGGGTGCTGTTTATGATACAGTTGCACTTGGGAACGATGAACATCCATGTGTAATTTCAACGCCTAAACAACTCCAGTCTATTAACAAGTTCTTGGGCAAAAAGTTCTCTGGAATGGTCTGGAAGTTGTCTGATACACTAGATGATGCAGAAGATATTGCAGAATATAGCCACTACAAGCTAAATGGTGACGATGTGAATGGTAAACATCAACCTGGACACCCACAGATTGCTCTACAAGACGCGAAAACCATCGACCTGTCAACATACAAGGTCCTAGCAGAAGACAGCGAAGGAACGGGTCTTGAGGTCACTGGTGAGTGGCTTCCAATTGGGTATGGCGAGGCTAGGAATGATGTTGTAGCATTACGGAGAGCATCAGGTGCAACTGGAGATACGAATAGGAATACACAAGCATTTTATGGAATTTTCAACGGTAACGGTAAATTTATCCAGAACTTATATGTAAATAGATCAAGTGATTCTAATGTTGGTTTGTTCGGAGTTGTTGATTCTGTTTATTCTCCTTCAGTGGTCAGTCTTGAAGGTGTTGAAACTATTAAACAGCAGAAAAATGCTGGTCAAGTAAAGAATTTCACTCTTAGTGTTAAAGCCATCAAAGGCAAGCGTTTCATTGGAGGAGTTGCAGGAGAAGTAAATCTTGGTGCTTTGGTTTCAAATGTTGGAGTTGTTCCCGCAAAGTACTCAAGTGGTGCATTAGATCAAAGTAAAATGGAAGATGTTTCGTTGTATACTCAGCCTGATGCTACAGAAACAGAAACTTTTAAGTCGCATGTTATTTCTACTTCAACGTCTGACTGGGTTGGGGCAGGTGGTCTTGTCGGGGTAACTGGCTCTGGTGCCTTAATTCAAGATTGTTATGTAGACGGTATCAATGTTGCTTCAGATCGTTCCGTTATTGGAGGACTTGGTGGAGGCGTTAGTGGCGTTGTGGATAGGTCAAAAGCTATAAATGGAGTTGTTATTGGTAGTAATGAAGTTGGGGGTCTTCTCGCATCTTCTGCAGGAATTAGTGGTAGCATGACAATTAATGACTCGTTTTCCACAAATAATGTATATTATAACGATACGAGTGAACAGCCTAGTATAACGACGTATTACGGTATTGGTGCGTTAATTGGGGATGTTCAAGTAGTAAATAGCAAGATAATTCATTCATATGCAACTGGAACCGTAACTGCTATTGCGTCTAAAGCTAATAGTTATGTTGGATTAGGTGGTTTGATAGGTGGTTTGCAAAGTAATACGCAATATCTTGCGGGTAATAATAACTATTCATTATCTACTGCTGTAATTGGTCATAAGAATGGTACAGCATATACAACGATGCAGTTTGGTGGCTTAATTGGTAAAAGACCAGATACATCTGCTAAGCCGATGAGCGATTCTTTCTTCAATAGTAAATCTGCTACTTTCGGACAAGGTGCTTATTGTACTAGCACCGCGACTAATTGTACTGGTGGTACTGGTGCTTTATGGGCAAATACTACCGCAAGCACAGCGAGTATTTCAGATGCGGGTACTCCAAGAACAGAGCAAGAACTGATGTTGTGGTCTACCTTCTCAAATATGGGCTGGAATACCACAGTGAATGCTAAACAGTCCGTTTCTGCGCAAGTAGCTCCAACATGGGATTTTGATCCACAAGCTGGTAAGTCTGCACGGCTCTTCTGGGAGAAGGATTTAGAGGAGAAGTTCAATGGTGAGAGCAAGTTTTATCCTGAGGTGTACAAGGACTGGAATGATAAAAGTCCTGGTGAAGATGGTTTTGAAGGCTCAAGATGTTTCTACACCTTAGATGGACAAGTTGATAATACAGCTTCTGGTTGGTCTAGTGCAAATCCGTGCTTGATTAGGAATGTGAAGGAATTTAACCAGTTGCGGTTATTTGCTGGTGTAAATGGTAGCGGTATTTTCTGGAAGATGGCAAATGTAACCGACAACCCTGATATTCCTGGTGTAGATAATTCAGCAATAGATCTCTCAAGTGTTTCAAACACCCAGATCGGTTGGGATCCAATTGGAACTGGTTTGACATCATATTTGAGCAGTAATGATAATGATAATTATATGCAGTTTCAGGGATTTTTGAATAATAATACTAATGCATTTTATGGGCATTTTAATGGCGGTGGTCGGACATTTGACAACTATGCGATGAATAGGGTTGATTATGGAACTTATGGTGTGAATAACTTGGGATTATTCGGTATGCTAGCATCAACGGTTGATCAGAGTAATAATGGAATACCTGTAACAATAGAGAATTTCACACTGAAACAAGCTAATGCAAATATTCTAACTTGGGGACAACATGTAGGTATGGTGCTTGGTTATTCTGCTGGATGTGCTACGGCAGCCACAGGTACAACTTCATATCCGTCTTGCGAAAGTACAGCCAATTCAGTTGTTATGCCTAGTACTATTATTAGAGATATCAAGATTTCCAAATATGCTGGTAAATTGATGAAAACTGGATTTGGTGACTCAATAGCTGATCCTACCTCAATTACTTCACATGGATTACAAGGTGCTTATATGGGGGCTTTAGCAGGTAAATTGATAAATGCGATTAAAGTTGAAAATGTAGAATCAGATGTAAGTTTGACGCATTATTTTAGTCATGGCATTAGTAGAAATACTGGTGTAATTGGTGGCTTAATTGGTGCTGTACTTGGCACTAAAAGTATTAGATCTACTAAAGTAGGGAATTTTGCTACTGTAATTGGTGATGCTGAAGCATCTATTAACCAAAATAATATTATTAAGAGCGTACGTTCATCTGGAAAAGTGACTGGTGGTAATTATGTCGGTGGCTTAATTGGTGTTGCTAGATATATTAAAGTAGATGATGCTCATGCGACTGGAGACGTTGACACCATAAATTATAATTCTACTTCTTCTGTTGAGTTTGTCGGGCATGGCGGTTTGATTGGTGGTACTGCGTGGGCTACGATTTCTCCAATTGAAGTTGCCAATTCCGATGCTGCAGGAAATCTTTTGAATACTAGTGAAATGCGGAATGTTAATAATATTAATGCATATTGGGGCGGACTTGTTGGTTCTGCTGCTGTTAATACAAAAATTACTAATTCACATGCTACAGGAAGTCTTGTTTCAACTTCTGCTAGTAGTGTTCATTATTTTGGTGGTCTCCTTGGGGGTTTTGAGTTTGGTGCTTCTGGAGGAGGAAATGCTTGGAGACAGAGTGTTGGTTTTATGACAAATGAAGCGAAGTATGCTGAGATTTCAAATTCATATGCAACTGGAAGTATTACAATTAGCAATAATGGGTATACTACTCACTCAGTCTCTAGTGTTGGTGGTCTAATTGGAGCAATTTCAGAAAAACATACAGATCTTCTTCCATACACAAGGGTAACAAACTCATATTCAACTGGAAATATTACAATTAACGATGCACTCACACCATATTTCATTGCTGGCTTTATAGGTGCTGCTAAATATCAAAATGGAACGAAAATTGATGCATGTTTTTCAACGGGAACTGTACTTCTAAAAAGTGCTACGAGTGCAAGTGTAGTGGATTCTTATTCTGGTGCGTTCGTGGGTCCTTTTTGGAGTTACACAGCTGGTATTGATACATCAACATCTACTACTCCAACAGCAACTCGTTCAGTTATTTCTAACTCTTATGCTACTGGTGATTTTATTGCGCCTAAGTTGACGACTGCTACTGCAATCGGCGGTTTAGTTGGGCATATTTCAAATAGTGCAGATTTAATAAATTCGTTTTATTATGGTACAATTGTTGTTCCAGCAGATATGAATAAAGGTGGTGCTATAGGTGCTATAAATTCTGGAGAAGTGGCAACTGCCAGTGCTAGTAATTTTACAGGAGCAGATATTTCAGCTACTTATTATTTGAACAAGGCAGATTCTACTTTAACATATACTGCTGATGGTAATAATTTAATCGCTAGTAATTTATATGGTATTACTAGTCATATAAGCACTGATCGCTATGGAGAAGACAATAATTATTCCGTTTTATATGAAAATGGTTTGTGGGATTCTTCTACTGGTTGTTTTGTATTAAATGCTACTACTGGATCTATAGCACGACATACTGAGTGTTCGATTAAACATGCTAATCTGCCAATTTCAAAAGCTCAGTTCAGAAGTTCAGCAACATTTATGTCAAACAGAATGGGTCAGACAAACAACGGAGGTACTTATTTTGGCTCCTACAACCTGCCGTGGGATTTCTCTTGGGATGCAGCAGATGCAACTAAAAAGCCCAAGTGGTTTATAAAAGATGGGCAGATGAATCATCCGCATCTTTGGTGGGAGTCCACTCACCCAGAACTTGCTACTTACGGTCAAGTTAATGCAGATTTCCAAGGGGTTTATGATTCTACTTCTCCAGAAGGTTATTATCCAGATGTTTTGAAGAAGAATATCACAGGAGAACTAGGAAATCAAACAACTTCTGTAAAATGCTTCGTTGATCCAGAAACTGGGAAAAAGCCAGTGGATGAAACATCTGTACCTGGTTGGACTGAAGACAATCCTTGTCTTGTTTCCACGCAGAAGGAATTAGACGAAGTTCGTTATTTCACAGCAAGAATGGGGTCTGCTAAAGGTCCAAGTGCTGCAGAAATTCCTATTACTGGGAATGCTGGTGTTCATTGGAAGTTGGCAAATGACATCAACTTGTGCGCGCCATCTGCAGTGGTTGTGCCAGAAAATGGAGCATCTGAGAATTGCCAAGGTGTGGATAAGGATCGCGGTTGGCTTCCAATTGGAGTTTCTTCGTGGGATAGTACCACTACTTATGTCACTAATCTTAGTGCAACTCTTTCTTTTGCCAAGTTTGATGGCGGTAAGCACACTGTTTCTGGTTTATGGATTGACCGTCAAAATCATGATGCAGTAGAAGTTAACAGCCTTAATTATGCGAAGAATACTGACACTTCTCAAGTGGAAATAACGAATAAGTTAACTACAGGTCTTTTTGGTTCACTTCCACTAAGTAGTTCGCAAGGTGCTGCTTCTAGTACTCATATCCTACAAGACCTCGCTGTTTCAGTTGCTGCAAAGGGCATAATCTCATATACAGCAGCGGGTGCTTTAGCAGGTCAAGTGTCGCGGTTCTCCCTGAGCGGTGCATCTTCTGAAAATCCGCTGGTGTTTGATATTGGCGGACCTATAACCACGAACACCCAAGACGGAACTGGTGCAGTTATCGGCATGACTGGTACGAACAACGGTGATTTAGACCAGAGTCTAGCAAGCGTGGTCAAGGATGTGAAAGTGGACATCAAGAAGCGTATTCTGGCTCTTAAAGGCATAGGAGGCTTTGCAGGAAGAGCATGTGGAGTGACAATTGATGGCTTGAAAGTTACTAATGTTGGTTATCCTAGTGTTGCTGGGCGAGAAGACTATACAACAACTTCCCTAAAACCAGGTGAAGCAAATTGGGGTGAACATTCTGTGAAACCTGTACTAGTTTCAACTATTGGTGATAATACGCAGGTTGTTGGTGGAATTGTTGGAAGATATGAAGTGTCAACTACTGCAACTGCTGGTTATCAGAATACTTGGAAAAACATTGAGTTTGATGGAAAAATACTCTATAATAAGGCTAGTTCTACTACTGGTTCTCTTGAAGTTGGCGGTATTGCTGGTAATATTTCTAATCCAAATCTTCTGATTGACAATGTGGTGACTAAGGGCGAAATTAAGACATATTCTACAACTGAAGGTAGTGTTGGAAAAAATCTTGGTGGAATTATTGGGCAAGGAAATTACGATAATGTTGCAAATAGTAAAAATAGAGGAATTATAGTACAAAATTCTGGAAATATGATGAACATCTTGAGAGCATCAAACGATAGTAGTGCGATAATTGATGCAAGAGCATCGTATGTGGGCGGAATTATTGGTAACTTTAATTATGCAGGAGGTACTACTCTTGGATCCACTGGTGGTGTGCTGATTAAGAATTGTTTCAACACAGGATATTTACAAGGTACAGAAAATGTTGGCGGTATTATTTCTAGTATGGCTAATAATGGTACAACTGATCTAATTCTTTCTAATCAAAAATTGTATACGGTTCAAGGAAGTGTAAACTACGGAACGGTTGAAGCAGCCGCATCTGCAAGTAATACTGATACTAGCTCTGCGGATGGAAATGGAGCACATCAAAGGGCTGGTGGAATTACATCAGTATTTGCTTCATCTACTGCAGGTGCTAATGGTCTTTCAGAGATTACAGATTCGTATAATGCTGGTGAGATAATTGGTGTTACTGGAGGTCATGCTAATAGTAGTGCTATAACCGCACAAATTGGACAAGCAATTTCTTATACAAATTCTGGTAATACCAATGTGCAGAAGATTTCCAGGTTCTTTGGAATTGGGCAAATGCTAGGACACAATAATCTAAGTAATGCATCAGCTAGATATTGGTCTTCTATTGCTGGAACTAATGCGGGTACTGCAAGTAGTGGTGATAAGTTACTATTTGATGGTGTTTTTGAAACTGATAAGCAAACAACTGGAAGCTGTGATGCTGTTGATTCTACACTTGTATACGGGACGCGATCGATAAATAAATGCGGATATAGTGTTGCTTCAGATGCGGCGGATTATGGTATAAGTGGAAGCACAAACAACAAAATTAATGCTGCTGGTAATTATAAGAGCCTCCTAAATGACAACATCAGCGGTGTTGTGCCAGATGCGTTGATGAAGACGAGCAGTTTTTATAAAGCAGCAGGTTATGACTTCAACTTCAAGTTTGATGATCCTGCATATCGACCAACATGGGTAATGCCTGCAGAAGGTCAAGGTTATCCACGCCTTGCATGGGAAGGTTCTGGTGTTTCAAGCAACCTTGGAAATCTTGCTGTAATGACGCGAGTGCTAGGAAATGCAGATGCAGCAGCGGCGTTCGTTGCCAAGTTCAAGTTCCACGGAGATGCGGGAGTTACTTCTGCCTCAGATTTTGCTAGTCCTGCAGATTTCAAGCCAAGTTTCTTGAGAAGTGGCACTTACCGAGTTGAAACCACCACAGATGATGGTCAAGGCGGTGAAACAACAGAAGTTACTGGAACTGGCGGAAATGGAACTTCGCAGAATCCATTTGAAGTTGCAAATGTTGTAGATTTAGATCATATGCGGTATTTCACAGGTACAATCAACAGCGGTGCTCATTTCAAACTAACTGCAGATATTGATACAACTGCAAATGGAGTGCTAGAAAATGCAGATGATGACACTGTGGCTGGTCTGGACGCTTTGAGCACATATAACAGCTACTTGGATTTTGCTACCGCAGATCTTGGTCCTCTCGCGGTCTCGCTGTTTTATGGGCATCTTGATGGTATCAAGGACCCGAATACACCACAACTTGGCAAGTACAAGATTACCTTCAAACAAGTGCGAAAAGCGGATACTACGGCTGTTTATAAGAATGCAATCAAGAGAAATCTTAATCCACGTCTGGTTGAAGGTCTATTTGGCGCGGTTGCGGTGGGAGCATCTATTTCCAATATAGATTTAGACGCGAAAATTGAAGATGATGGATATTTTGTTGTTGCTCCGAAGAACACTATTAGCAATACGTATGATAGTGTTGGTGCATTAGTCGGAACTATTGGTAAATCAGTGGCAGTGGATAGCAATGCGGAAGCAACTAGTGGAAATATTACAATTAGCGGTGTGTCTGCAAAAGTTGATATCAATTCTTCTAGGGCAGTTGTTGGCGGGCTCGTGGGAAGAACATCATCTGGCGGTGTTAAGTTTACACTAGAAGATTCATTTGTTTCTGGTTCGGTCATAAACAAGGGGTACAAGGATGATCCTGTGTATGCATCAGATATGAGATGTCTTGCTGGTGGTGTAATTGGGCAGATGGTAGGTAAACAGATTGCTGAAATCACAACTTCTGGCTTTGATGATGAGGCAAATGGCGAGGTTGGTTGTAAGACTGGAACAGATTATGTTGCGAACTTTAGTAGACTAGGAGCTGGTGGATTTGTGGGATCTATTGAACCTGGCGCAGTTGCTGGTTTTGATATACAACTAAAGCGCAATTTTGCAACTGCAAAGGAAATTACAGCACCTTTTTCACTTGGTGGTTTTGTTGGAGCTGTTTATGCTCCGACTGCAGTAGGCACTCTTTCAGTAGTTGAAAATTATTCTGGCAAAAAAGTAACTTCCACTTCGCATCAGGAAACGAACGGCACAACGTTGAAGGTTTGGGGTAACGGTCAGCAGAATACAGGTCCTGGAATTGGTGGTTTTGCTGGAGTATTTAGTTTTGGAAGTCTAAAGTATAACTATTCTAATTTAGGCAAAATAGAGTCTCAAGTGCTACAAGCTAATAATACAGCAAATACTTCTGCAACGCCAACTAAAACTTGGTGGGCATCAACTGGTGGATTCGTGGGCGCTTTAAATTCGACTACATCTTATATAACAAATGTTGAAAATAACTATTCGTTGACAAAAGAAGTTGAAACAGCAGTGTATGGCACTAAGACGAACTCTGGCGTTAATGTGGGTACTGAAACATCATTTGCAGCAGGTTTTGCTGGTATAGTCGGTTCTGGTGCAGGTTTTGCTGGTGGAACAGTTGCGAATAATTATACTACAAGTGTGACAAAGGTGAAGACTATGGTTGATAATGCAGTAATTCCTGGTGCGCCTGTATTTGGTTGCTATTATAGCTGTTATAGTACTTCGGATGATACTGCATCTGAAAGTGTCTACCCAAGTGTTGATTTAGTTCATGACAATGTGGGATATTATGATGATACTGTTACTCCTAATCTCAATAGCAAGACCCAAAAGCCTAGTAATACTGAGACTCCTGATATTGACAGCTTAAAGCCTGTAGTTGGAAGTAAAGTTGTCCGCATAGCATACCGAAAACTTGATGAAATGCAAAGAACTGACACATATATTATCTTGAACTACAAATTTGGTGCTTTGCTTGCAGGAACTTCCTCATCTCCATGGCAGAAGAATGATGGATTTAACCAGAACTTGCCGTACCTCTACTGGCAAGATCTGGGGAATTTCAAGCCAGTTAGTTGCAGAGGCATTTCTTTTGAGCAGTTCAAAGAATTTTATCCAGGTTTGATTGCAGGAACAGAAGGAGAATCACCGCAGAGGATGGCATATGAGAACTGGGAAAGACAAACTGCGGTGCCTGGAGAATCTTGGAAAAATCCGTGCGTTGTGGAGACTATTGCGGACTTGAACGTGATGAAACTCTACACAGGTGTTCAATCTGCAAAGAAATGGAAGTTGATGAGTGATATCAACATCGGTTCTGAGGTCTGGCAATCAATTGGAGATTACCACAATTCTTCAGAGTCTAGTTTCTGGGGCGATTTTGACGGTTGCAAGGTGTGGAAAGTGCTTCCAGATGATGATGGTATTACGGATCCAGAGTGTGTAGATTCTGATGGCAATACAGATGAGAACCAGGCAAAGCGCTATACTATTTCAGATCTTACCATCAAGAATACACTAATTCCTGGAATTGGCTTGTTCGGAAGTGTGTATAATTCTAAACTCACCAACTTTAATGTGACTGTGAAGGATTTCAGAGCAACTAAAGCAAGAGCTGGTATTGTGGTTGGAAGAGCGGCAGGATTGCAAGCCAAAAACATCAGCGTCAAACTAGCAGCTGATTATAATCCAGAAGTAAATGATGTTTCTTGTACTCTTAATGATGGTGTTAAGCAGTCGAAGCTAAGTGCTGATACTACTACTGCTTATTGCGGTGGATTTTTGGGAAGCGTGATTTATGGTAGTAGTAACCGTCATATTAAGACTAGTATAAGTAATATTCAACTCGGAACTGATACTGCAAAAATACCACTGAATTACCCAATTGACCAAAGCGTTGAAGGCATCGGCGGTTTTATTGGAACTATTCAAGCTAAGACTAGTGATAGTGTAGATATTGATAGTGTAGATGTATATGCAGATGTTAAATTTGGAACTTCATTAACGGATGGTTATAAACGTATTGGAGGATTCGTTGGACAGGCTTATGGAGCGGTCAATATTAACAACTCTCATCACGTAGGAGAGGTAAAGGGATCAGAAAATGTTGGAGGATTTGCTGGAATGCTAACTGCGGATGCATTTTCAAGTGGCGATGGTGCTGGCGCTCCAAAGATAACAAATTCTTCGCATATCGGTAATGTTAATATGGCAAATGGAGGTGGTGGATTTGCTGGATCTTTCAGAGGGTCAACTGCAAATTCGGTAGTTATTGACAATTGCAAGAGTGAAAATAGCCAAGTTGTTGTGAATGCACTTTATAAAGACATTGGTGTTGGCGGATTTGTTGGAAATGCAAACTTTGCGGAAATTAAGAATTCACATGCAAACAACATTCAAATTAAAGTTACTAGTAATCGGTTGATTCCAACAAGTGGCGCATATCGGTATAGCATTGGTGGTTTTGCTGGGATTATGGGCGTTAATAATTATACTTATACCACTTATCCTGATGGTGATACTGGCGTAGTTGTTAATTCTGGTGAAGTTAATATAATCGGTTCATCTTCGTCTGGTTCAATTTCGGCTATTGACAATTTAGCAGGTCCGATTGGTTTAGATTATATTAGTACAACTGATAACTCAAATACATGTGTAGTTGGTGCTAAAGATGCAAATGGCAAGTATACATATACTTGTACAATTGGCACTACTGCTGTAACTGGTAATTATATTCCAATGCTTACCGAAGGTGGTTTTGTCGGGTATTGGAGTGCACCAGCAGGTTCTATTATGGATAGTTACACGACAACTGATGTTACTCACAATGCTGGACTTGTGAACACTAGTTATAACACATTTACACTTGGCTCTTTAGTTTATCTTTATGATTCAGTTGGTGGTTTTGCTGGTCAGATTAGATGGGCAGCTGTTTCTGATAGTAATCTGAAAAAATCCGAGAGTCCAGATACTTTAATAATTGAGAATTCCTCTGCATCTGGAACGGTTAATGGCTCTAACCAGAGTATTGTTGAAAGTGGATTTGTCGGTTTTATGTTTAAGGCATCAGATGCAGTTCCTACCTCAGGCAAAGCAATTGATATTAGCCATGTCTTTACCTCTTCACCTCTTGGTAATACTGGTAAATATTCCTCGCATTTGGTTGCTGTCACGGATTTAAGGTATGAAAAAGCGTCTGGAGATCCATACTCTCAATTTAGAGATTCTTTATATACTGCTGATGTAAATGACACTAAAAATGTTGTTTCTGCAACTTATAATAATAATAATACAACAGCAAATAATTGTACAAGCAGTACTTATGGCTATGTTGCTGCAACTGGCATGGTTGACAAGGATAGTGGAGCGCTTGATGAAACTACTACTAATCTGCAAAGAACTGGTGATATTAACCAAGGTAGTGCTGTATGCACCAGAGTCATTGGAGGCGTTCTTAACAACCACGGTGTAACTGCAGATGAGTTAAGGTCTGGAACTCCTTTGCAAGCACTTAACTGGGACACTTCTTATTCACTCGCGGATGCTGAAAATGCAAGCAATGTGGAAAAAATGCCAACATGGTATATTGACCCCACATTTGCATCTATTCCAAAACCGTCTGCGGCTCTAACTAGCGAAGAAAAAGCAGCTATCACAGCAGAGAATGCTACTTCTGCGGTAAATCCACTTAAGGGCGTGCATGAAGTTGCAGATATTGACGGAAATGGTAATGCAGGTTATGAAATCAGAGACCTCCAAGAACTTTCCAATTTGCGCTACTTCTTGAACGACAAAGAGCCGAATCAAAATAAGAAGTTCAAGCTTTCAACTGATTTTGACCAAAACAAGGGAAGAACTGCAGGTGATGTGAACGCATGGATTAACTCGTTCCCAGAAAGTTCTGTGGCTAGGACTATTGGCTGGTCCCCAATTGGAGCGGGAGGAACTCAAAACAACCTCTCAATGACTAGTTGTTCGCCAACTCCAGGTGCCGCAGTTGCTGCTAATGCTGCTTGTTTTGCAAATGACCTAGAGGGTAATGCTTCCACCAAGTTGAAGGACAAGGCGTTTTCAGGTTCAGTTGATTTTGCAGGCAAAAGTTTAACCAACTTCTGGCTAGAGCGTCCGATTCTGCGAGATTTTGCATGGCTCAAAGTTGGCAATAACTACCAAGGTCTATTTGGTGCAACTCTTGGAGGTGCATTCTCTAATCTGGACTTGACGCTCAAAGAGGCAGATACAACTGGTCATCATGGTGGTGTTCGCGGTGGTTCAAATACAGGTGCATTTGCGGGCGCGATGGTGCATCCAGAATCTATCACAAATATCCACATCAAGGAGTCTACATCTGCTCTTGGGAGCGAGAAGTTAGCACGGCTCGCGGGAGTTGTGGGCGGTTTTGCGGAAGTCAAGAACACGGGTAGTGATGAGTATGACATGGCACTTTCTAGTGCGCAGGATTCGGCTAATAGCACTGCACTTTCATATGGAGTTGGAGGATTAACAGGTAGTTTATTTGGAGATGGTGCAAAACCAACTGTTCTAAATGGCATCAAGTCTGATGTTAGTGTATATGCACCATCTGGAGATAGAGTTGCAGGTCTTGTTGGTGCTGGATTCTCTATGGTCATGGGTAGTGCGAATTCTGATGCAAATACAGGTGATCCAACTGATTCTGTAATCATCAACAGCGGTAAATCTTCAAGTATCACAGTTACTGGTGAGCGCTCTATTGGCGGTGTGCTTGGCTGGGGCGGTGGAGTCACCAATATGCAAGGCGTTGTTTCAAATGTGAAGATAAATAGCTCGATGCAGGAATACACAGCTGTAAATATGGCAAAAGTAACTGGCAGAGGCGGATCTGGCGGACTAGTTGGTGCATTAGACTACTCTCCTGTTGGTGCTGCTTGTAAGACTGTTGAAGATGAAACTCCAGACTGTGTGAACAACCAGATAGCCCTAATTAGTAGAGATGACAAGGATCTTGAAGTTCCAGATTCAAATGGTTTCTTCATCACCAATTCAAAAACAACTGGTGCTATTACAGGTGCAGAAAGTGCTGGAGGTTTAGTTGGTTATTCTAATTCAGGAGAAGCGCAGAGTGTGATTATAAAAGGTTCTGTGGCTTCTGGAGATGTTTCATATGACAACGAAAAGCGAGCAGGCATATCTGGTGTGGCTCCGCAGAATATATCCTTAGGCGGTTTAATTGGTGCGGTTTTCCATACATCAAGATCTGCTGGCGATGATGACAATTCCACGAGTTCTGGTTTAGTGACTATTTCAGATTCAGAAGCTTCAGGAAATGTTATAGTTACAAATAGACAAGCTTTTGTTGCTACTTCTTATGCTTTCACTGGTGGATTTATTGGTGAAGTTGGAAAACGAAATACTTCTTATACAGCAAATACTGGATTAAAAAACTTGAGCATTTTGAACTCCACTGCTAAAGGAGATGTTATATATACTGATACGGTAACTGCCAACAAGACATTTGCAACTGGTACAAGTACTTATACTTCAAATGAATGGAAAGCATCTGGCGGTTTTATCGGGGCTATTTTACTAGGCAATAGCGTACATATTGCTGATAATAAAGCTCAAGGCAGTGTTTCTTCTGATATGGGCTATGTGGGTGGATTCATCGGATATATCAACTCTAGGACTCAAGTTGCTGGTTCTGAGATACTAGTTGAGCGAAATTATGCTGGAAGTAGACCTTCTGAAGATGGGCGTGGAGAAAATACAGTTACTGGTTGGTATGCTGTGGGTGGATTTATCGGTGCGGCTATTGCAAAAACAACTGCAAACTTGAGCAATGTAACACTAACTCAGAACTATTCAAACGTGAAGTATGTATACCAGACACTAGCAGCAACCGCAGCTATTGGCAATACACTTAAAGCATCTGGGGGTTTTGTGGGTCTTGCAATAAGTGAGAATTCGGCTAATAATCCACAGTTGAATATAACGGACAGTTATACAACTGCTAATGTCTTTGCTGCGGCTTCAAATACTTCTGCTATTGGTAACTATGTGGGTGGATTCATCGGAAGAGCAAGTAATACTAGTATATCTTCAGCGCTAACTAATGGTATTTCTGCTAGTGGTATGACTGGTAGTAAAAATAATGGTTCACTTGTTACTCGTATATATGCTAGTGGTTGGGTTAGAGAAAGAATGACTGCAGATAATGTTACTAATTTTGCAATCACAGATTTAGGTGCTCCAGCTCAAAATACAGGAATTGCAGGTAATACATTCTACGGTAATGACTACTTCACTCCAACTGATGGTTATTCAAATATGATGGTTTATGACTCTGCACGCAATTCACTGACCTCCGATAATAGAGCCAATGCTGTGCAAACTCATAATGGAATAAACAACGGTGTTAGCACGCCTATAGCAAGTGCTTCAAAGGCAGATCCTGGTCATGCAATGTATTTACGTACACGAGCAAACTTCAGGAACTTTGACTTCACCACAAAGCCTGGAATTTCTGGCACATGGAAGATTATGCAAAACGGTATTACCAACGCAAATGGAACTAGTACACTTACAGATCATTATAATAACTTCGGCATGCCTATGCTCGGATGGCAAAAATCTGGTGAAACTTATACTTGTAGATCTGAATATGATACTATAACAACTGGGCTTGATGAGGATCATATCACCAAGATTACTATTGAAACTAGGGATATAGATGAAGCATCTCATGCAGTAAAAGGTTCTGCTCAAAATCCTTGTCTTGTTGGAGATCCGTATGAATTAGACAACGTCCGCTATTTTACAGGTAATCCAGATATCAACTTCAAAGTTGACCGTGATATTGACTTGAGCGGGTATTTAGCAGTGCGTGCAGGAGCTACTTGGAATGCTCAAGATGCAAAATTTGAAGGCGGTAAATATACTACAACCACTAGTGGTAGAGATGCATTCAAAGCAGCAAGTGGAACCACTGAGGGCTGGCATCCAATTGGAACTAACGAATCCACATCTGAGAAGAACTCCACCAGATTCCGCGGGCATTTTGACGGAGGCGGTTTCAATATTACAGGTTTCTGGGTGAACCAGACCGTTCTTGGTGATGTAACCGATCCAGTTGCGGCAAGTCTGGTGACTCCTATAAGTGAGCAAGTTTCTTCAGTTGGTCTTTTTGGCGCTGCTCAAGATGCTGAATTTAAGAACATCTCAATTGAACTATACCGCCCTGAAACTTTTGGGGAATATACATCACATTCTGTATGTACTGCTGGAAGTGATGTTACATCTGGCGGTGAACACGAGTCTCCAATAGTTGAGTGTTTTGCAGGTGCTGTTAGTGCTGGTTCTAGGTATGGTATTGGTGAAGGAAATATGAATGTTGGTTCTCTAGTTGGTGCATTATATGCTGGAACCACGCCATCTGTCATCAAGAATGTGCATGTGCACTCAAAAGATCCGCGTTCATATGTGGGCCTTTATGGAGCAGCGAATGCAGCAGGCGGAGGTTTAATTGGCTATCTTGAAGGTAATACAACTGTTTCCCAGTCCTCTTCAGATGCAAAAGTTCAAGAATTTGAAGGTGCTGAGAATGCTAGTTCTAGTGTAGGTGGTTTTATTGGTCATCTACCTGCCTCAAGTGTCAACGCTTTGACTAAAAACAACACCGTTATTTCCGAGAACTATGTAACTGGTTCTGTAACATCTAAATCTAAAGGAGTCGTTTCACTGGGCGGATTTATCGGCAAGATTGGTATTTCTGCTGCTGGTTCTGCTGAAACTGCTACCACTCCAACTATTGGCGGAGCAACTGGCAAGATTAACAACAACTATGTAGTTTCTGATCTTTATCCTAGTTGTAGTGGCGAATGCGATTATACTGGTGGATTTGCAGGCCTTGTATATCCAGCATCTCTTAAAGATTCAACTGCAACTTTGGAGATCAACCAGAATGCTTCATATTCTAAGATTTTCACGCCTGGAGGTACTGATGAACTTCATAGTGGTGCATTTATGTGGGAGACAGCAAATTCTAACCCAGATGATGCTACAAAACGAAGAGTTGCTATAAGCGGCAACTTTGCTATTAAGAGCGAGGATGTGAATGCTGGACTTCCTGTTTGGGGAGACACGTATGCGAAGATGGATCCAAAACCAGCTGGAGGAACTGCCGACGACCCTTATGCGAAGACTTTCGACAACGGTATTGTTGGACTATCAGAAGCAGAACTCAAGACTTTCAACATCTTGTCTGACTACAACTGGGATGTTTCTTGGACCTTGAATGGCTACGGTGGCACTGCAACTGCCACACATCCGAACTGGTATGCAGACCTCACTAGACATGCATACCCTATGCTTGGATGGCAAGTGGATAGAGCATCTGGAGACGAACAGTACTCTTCTTGGTCTTCTGTGGGCACTTCTGAGCAGAAGAATCGCTACAACTCGGAAAATTGGGGTGTTCCTAGTACTCTCAGCACTAATCTAGCACATGATCCTAATATGTACAAGTTGGACTTGCGAGGAACTGGGACTGTTGATGATCCGTTCTTGATTTATACAGCAAAAGACCTCAACGCACTACATCTGCTTACCAAGAACCTTGGCGTAAACTACAAGCTTGCAAATAACTTGGACGTTACTGATTATATGAAGAATGATATGGCAGATGACGGCGGTGGATTTGAACCAATTGGCGGTATGATGAGCGAGCAAACTGCATTTGCAGGTTCATTTGACGGCGGTGGTTATACTTTGAACGGCATCTGGATGAACTGGCCGAACTCCAAATATGCAGGTCTTTTTGGCAACGTGGTCACTGGATCTGAGATCAAGAACCTAAATCTTGTACTTGATGATAGCAAGGGCGGAATCGTTGGGGGAACTTATGTGGGCGGTATTATCGGAAGCTCTCAAAAAAGCGATAAGCTCTATTCGCAGAACTTTAGTTATAAAAATGCTGCTCAGACATTTACTGCTCCTGAATCTGGAGATTACTCTTTAGAAGTTTGGGGCGCTCAGGGGGGACCTTCTTATACTTTGCCTTCAGGTTCTTGTACTACTAGTAGTGTTGTAACATCGGCTAGTTTGGGTGGTAATGGTGGTTATGCAAAAGGTAAAATACATTTAACTGCTGGTCAAAACCTTTATGTGTATACTGGTCAAAACCCTACTGCTAGAGCCACTTCAACAACATTTAATGGTGGTGCACGATCGGCGGAAGATTGGACTTGTGGCAAAAAAGGCGGTGGAGCTGGCGGTGGAGCAAGCGATATTCGAGTTGACAATTCTGTTTGGAACTCAACTACTGCTAATAAGGGGCTATATTCAAGAATTATCGTTGCTGGCGGTGGCGGTGGTCATGCATCAGATGCTTCTCCTGTTGGTGGTGTTGGTGGTGGTACTAGCGGTGGTGCTGGTGGTGATTATAATAGTAATTATTATGCAGGTAGAGGCGGTAGTCAAACTGGTGGCGGACAGTTCGGTTATAGTACTTCAAGTATAGCTGATTCAGCTGGTAATTATGGCACATTTGGTATTGGTGGTATGGCATGTGACAAAGATGATGCAAATTATTATGGTTATACGTGTCCCGCGGCAACGTCAACATATTTTGGCGGTGGCGGTGGCGGTGGCTGGTATGGTGGCGGTGGCGGTGCTTCTTATGGTGATTCTACTGGTGGTGGTGGTGGTTCAGGCTATGTTCTGACTAATACTTCAAACAAGCCAACAACAGGCTACTTATCAAACTGGCAAGATTATCAACTTACTGATCCTGTACTTACTGATGGTGCAAATAGTATGCCAAATACTGCTGGCACTGGAAATGAAACTGGACATGCGGGCAATGGTGCTGCTAGAATTATCCAACTTTCAGCAGATGCTGTTAGAAAGACCACAGTTTCAAATTCATCTGTAAAAGGAAAAGTAGGCCAAGTTAATGGAAGTGGAATTGTCACTAGTGATGTTGGAGTTGGTGGATTTGCAGGTCAGGTAATTGGTGATATTAAAATTACTAATTCATGGACTTCTGGCTCTGTTTCTTCTCAAAACACTTCTTCTTCTTCTTCTTCTTCTGACGCTATTAAAGTTGGAGTTGGTGGATTTGCTGGTATTGTTCGAGATGGAAGTTCTAGCATTTCATCATCATATTCACTTTCAAGTGTTTATGCACCAAATTCTTTGAACGTGGGTGGATTTGCTGGTATAATAAATCCTGCTGGAGATAAAACTACTGCAACTTTCAATAGTATTGATATTAGCAAGACATTTGCAAACGGATCTGTTGAAGGAAGTAACCGAACTGGTGGATTCGTTGGCTATCTGCCAAAACGAGATGAGAGTAATTATACTACTGGTGCATCAGGAACTTCTGTAATTGAACAAAGTTATTCTACAGGTCAGGTCAAAGTGCATGGAGATACTTCATTTGCAGGCGGTTTTGCAGGTGAATTCTCATCTGGAGTGGTTAGAAATTCATATACATGGAGTAATGTCATCAGCACTTCCACTTCTTTTGGAGTTTCAACGGATACAATTTCAGGAAGAGGAACTGGAGCAACATTAGGCGGTTTTGCAGGTCAGGTTGATGGTGTTATTGGTTCTGCTGGCTCAAATGCTATTGGAGCGACTAATGGTCCCACAGCGTTTGAGAAGGTCTATTCTAAGGGCTCAATTAAACTTGAAAGTAATCCAGATCAGAAGATTTATACATCTGGTTATTTTGCAGGCTATATTGGGGGTGTTCTTTCTACAAGCGGACTTAGCAGTGACTCTGTTCGGTTCACACACATCTACTATGATACTCAAACTGCTGCAAATATCGTGTATCCGCAAGGTCTTGGCACAAACAACTGGTATAATGGAGCAACTCATGCAACTGGACTAGAACCAGCAACCGCAGGTCGTAAAACCCAGAACCTTAAGAGCCAGGCAAACTACCTGCAAAGAGCCACAACAGCAGAAAACTGGAACTTCATGGGTACTCAGGATGCTGCTGGTAATCGCTTGACAGAGCCAATCTGGTTCATAAATGAAGGCATTTCATATCCGATGTTGACTTGGCAAGACTCCAAAATCCCAGAACTTCAGTGTGATTCAGGTGCAGGTACGCAAACTGATCCGTGCATTGTGGTGAACGCAAAACAGCTGGATTCTATCCACGACTGGGTGGGATTTGCAAATGCGGGCATCTACTGGAGGCTTGGCGCAGACATTGACCTTGGAACTTACCTAGATGATTCTATATTCAGGGACCAAAATGGTAATTTAACCGCGCAGTATAGAGAGGCAGAAGCTTCTGGAGACTGGTCTACTTATCCAAACCGTGATATTAACGGATATCCTGTAAATGCTGCTGGTCATGTGCCTGATGTGAGAGGATGGTCTCCGGTAGGAACTGGACCTGACGAGCCTGCAAGTGCTGGCAATAATACGTATCCAGAGTCTGCTCTTGCAAGTAATCCGACAATCTTCTACGGGCATTTTGACGGTGGTGGTCATACAATTAAGGGTCTTTGGAGTCAGAGAGAAGATCAAACAATGGTTGGTCTATTCGGTTTTGCGCGAGATGCTGAAATCAAGAACTTTGAGTTGACCATCGGCAAAAAGGGAGTCTACGGACAAGCCAGAGTTGGTGGAGTCATTGGACTTTATCAGCATTATAATGAAGGTACAGACAAGAAACTTAAGGAGACAAATCCTGTTCAATCTATAACTGTACGCCCTGAAGATGGTTGCCCTGAAGATGAGTGCCAAGTTGGTGTTTCAACCACTAAAGTGGCTTCTACTAACTCATTAGTTGGTACTCATATTGGAGGCGTGATTGGTGAAGCGCATACGTATGTTGCAAGTGGTGTATATTGTATTCCGTCAGGTACTACTGACAGTGCTAATTATTACGAAAAATGCCCAAGTTCTGAAGCGGCTACTGCTGTTAGTAATTTTGCGGCAATTGATGACCACCTTTTGAGACAAGTTGCAAAGTATGGTATGCGAACAACTTTCTCTGGATTGGTTTCTCATGTTGATGTTGGAAAAACACTTGGAATGACAGATGCAAATACAAAAGCATCGGCAGTTGGAGGCGTGATTGGAGGAGCACACAATGGCGTAACTGTTTTACAGAGTTCTTCTAGTGGCAAGATAATTGGAAAACAGCAAGTTGGTGGAATTGTTGGTCAGTATTCTGCATTCTCACGTACTAGTGGTGATTCTTACTACTACTACTACTATCGTTTTACAAGTTATAGATTATACTTAACTATCCAAAATTCGTATTCTACAGGAAGAATTTATTCCACTTCTGGTGACGCAAATAAAACTGGTTTTGCTGTTGGTGGAATAATTGGCAATTACGATGTTGGTAGTGGATCGGTACATTCGGTTAGGACAAAAGATGTAGTACTCCTAGATAATGTGTATTCTACAGCTGAGGTTGGAGTCATAAGCTCAGTAACACCTTCAAGTACTAGTAATGAATACAAAATTGGCGGTTTAATTGGGTATCTATGTAGTGGTGCAACAACAACAGAAACTAACGGTGGTGGCGGTATGAAAGTTTGGAGATCATACTTTGGCGGAAAGATTACTGATAACGTGGCTGGTCGTTCAGGTGGTTTAATTGGGTATGTTTACAAAACAAGTAATAGTGATAGTTATCCATTTGTATCACGATATATGTTTGCAAATGCTGGTAACGATGCATATACATTTTTCAATGAAGACAGTGGAGTCACATATCCTGTTTTTTATTCCGATGGTGTTACTAGTACTAGTTTCTCAGACAGCTATTTTAGTGGTTTTTCCAGTGCGATTAAGCGGACAACTCTTCAATTACAGACAGCATCTACATATACAAATAAGTGGAACACAACTGGTATTTGGGGAATAGATACTGTGACTGATAACCGCCCGAAGATATATGATTATGTGGGTAATTCTGGTTGGATTGATAATCCTCAACTTGGACAAACAATTGGAATTTCTATGCCGTATTTGCGCAGTTTCAACAACCATATAGTTGTAACTCCTGAGCAGTATTATACAGATTATGATAATACCAACCACATTCAGGCAAGTCCACCAGATGATGCTCCTAAGGGCACATGTTCATCTGCTGCTGTTTTGAGCGAGAATGAATGCACTGCACTAGGTTATACTTGGGACAGGGCTAAGCGAGAAGCACCTGAAAATCCGACGTTCACAATTTCAGGCACAGGAGCAAAGCAGGCGCGTGAAAATATCGGAAGCGGTTCACATTTTGACATCATCAAGGGTTCTGGTACAGATCCAAATGGAGTGCTTGCATATGAAGAAAACGGACCTAATGAGCAGATTGTAAATGCTGGAACTTATTCTATTGCTGGCGGAAGTTTATTTACTAGAAAAGCACCAACAACAACTAACGGTTTGACGACCAACTCTAAGGCGAATGCATACCAAAGTTATGTCTTGGCAAATAAGAACCCGTATTATCAGGCTAGTTTTGATTTCACCAAGTTCTACGAGGTCAAGCAAATTCCTGCAAAACTTGAAATTAAGACGTTCTTCGCTCCTGCCTCGCCAACTAAAGCGTGGAAATGGTCAGATCCTGAAAATTCTACAACTTCTAAATATGAAGATGAACTTACTGTCTTGGTGAAGGTTACTGGAGCTGGAGATAAACCAGTTGAGAATGGGCACATCAAGTTGTACTTAGATTCAACTGAAGAAACAGGCGTTCTAAACGGTGGAAATCCACTGAGCCTCTATCAAAGTGCATCAGATGCTTCCAGTAGTGTTGAGGGGGCTGAGACAGGCGTTATACGGTATAAAATAACTGAGGCAGAGGCACTGAACAAGCTGAAAACTGGAGAGCATACAATCTACGCGAAGTATTTTGACAAGGGTGAAAATGCTACTGGAACTTACTACAGCCAGAAAGATGCTCAAAAGACTTCTATGGCATCTACCACCGCTTGGGAGACTTCTTCAAACTACTTTGATACTGAAACTGCAAATGATACTCCTTCACTTCCTCTGAACATCTCGGTTGCGAAAGCTGTTAAGCCTATAACCGTTTCTGAACTAAAAGGTAGTACTTCTACTGATAATGACCGTTATAATCAGGAGAATATTAAAGTTACTCTACCAGATGGAACTGATCCAAATTCAGATCCAGAGGGCGAAAAGTATCCAGATTGGTATTCTAGTTGTCAAGTTACTCTAACTAATACGGTTGGTTCGCACTGCCCAGAAACAAATTCATCATATCTTGGAGATAAATCTGAACTACATGTTAAGTTCGGAGATAGCAACGTCAGTCTTGGGCATCTTTTTGGCGGTAAGAAGGCCTCAGGCACGCTGACTTATGAGGCAGGGGTTGATTCTAGTCTAGTTGAGCGAGCATTAGTTGAAATGTATCCAGAGCTTGCAACTTCTCCTGCTTTAGCTCAGCAAGTTGCTAATTACACTGCAGAAGCAAAGCTCGCAGTTACTGTGAATTCAAACGGCGAACTTAGTTTCCATAGATCCACATCGTTCGTATTTTCAAATCCGCATTATGATATTCCTGTTCATGTTGTTGTGAAAAGATTAGGGGATGATAACTACGATGAAGAAAGTGCAAGTGTTGATGTTAGTGTTGACCGCAAGGAGCTCACTGTTACTGGTGCAATTGCAGATAGGCAGTATAATGGTAAAACTAATGCGGACTGGGCAGGTGGAAGGTATCCATCTTTACAAGGTCTAGTTGCAGGAACTGACCAAGTTGAAATAAATCAGCCAGTTCCAACATTTGTTGATCCTGCAACTGGAGATGGCAAGCACGTTTATCTTGCACAAACTGGCAAAGAGCCTGAATTGGCATTCAACAGGAGTACATATGAACTATCAGGTGATCCAACTGGTGATTTAGCATACAACGCCTTCTTAATCTGGGGCAAAGATGCCCATAACTACATGGTAACTCAGCCAAGTGCATTTAGCGCCTCGATTTTCCAGAATATGATACCTTCGGGCGAGGTGTGCGCTAGTAGGCCTGCAAATGAGGTTGCTGTATTTAAGGATCCAGCTGGTTCACCTGCGGGTCAAGTGTTAGTAAACGGCTGGGCGAAGGATGAGTTCAAAGTGCAAGCAACAAGTCGCTATTTACTCTCTAAGACAAATACAGCTGAAGGTTCTTGGACGGATACTTTGACTTGGGATCAGCAGACTTTCAATAATACTACGGATGCAATTTTCTACGGGAAGGAAAAAACTACTGGAAATATCACGGCTTCTACTAATATTACTGGTTATTCATCTTCAACTTGTAATAAAGTACAGTATGGACTAGACAGGGGGCTTCCAAAAGGACAGATTACAGTAAAAGAAGATACTGGAAATCCATGGTCTGATGCTTTGCACTTCTTGAGTTTTGGGCTGTTCTTCAAGAACGAGACTAAATTCCACTTTGAGTATTCAGATCCGATTGTTCCTGAGCTTGTGGATGCAGAAGGAGGACAACATCCAGCAACTGAAAACCAGTCTGGTATTGATTATGCATCTGGTAAATCTGGTTACTATATTGATACATCAGGTGTAGCTTTGACTTCAGAAAGTATTTCAAATCCAGCATTAACTTGGACTCAGTTTGAGGGTTCTTCAAGTACAATGGATTATACAATTGGGGCAAATGACAAGGGCAAGTATATCGCCTATATGAAGTTAACTGATAAAGCTGGAAATACCGTCTATATCGGTTCAGATGGCGTGATGAAGTTCGTAGATGGAACTGGAACAACCATTGACACCACATTTACACATGGAACTTCAGATGTTGTAACTCAAAATGCAATTGTGGACAGTGCAAATGATATTGATTCTGTCACCATGATCACAGCTACTGATACTACTTGTACTGGCGAGGTAAATCAAGAAGTATGTGATTTAACCGCAGCTGCAAAGGGGCAGAATAAAAAAGCGACAACGGTTGCAAAATCTGATCAGAACTATCGCTTGAGTAATGGAAATTTGGCGTTAACCACTGAATATTTGAACACATTGTCAATAGGAACTTATCGCTTCTTCGTCTATGTTAATCCGCTCAAAGTTGCAAACTACTGGACATATGACCAGTACAATATGGGCAACCACACAAAAACTAGAGCAGATGAAGAAATTCCACGTATTTACTCGTTCACCGTCAGAGTGTATAGAAATCCTGATGAGCCTAAAGATCTACAAGTTATGCAGTTACTAAACGGTTCAAATGAGGGTGAGGTTTCTGCAGTAATCACGTGGAAGGGTGCTCAGGCTCAAGAACTTGCAAACAAGTCAAATACTATTCTTAAGTATAATTTGCAAATGAAGACTGTTGAAGCCGAGCAATGGACTGATATTTCAGCTCTAATACCGCCATGTACATCTAGTTGTGATGCTCAAACTGACTTCCGCCTTGAAATTTATAATACTGAGGAATATGGTTCTGGTAGTCAAATTACACTAAATTCTGGAACTGATTATGTCTTCAGAGTGCGTGCAAATAACGAGATTCAAGGTACTGGGTATCCTAGTGCTGTAAATGACGGAGTTGGAGATGGACCTTGGGCAACCACGAGTTTTAAGACTTTCTCCGCACCTCCTGCCCCAAGTATTTCTGCTTATCAGCCAGATCCGTATGCTGAAGGTAGTCCATATTATGGTCAGAACTGGGACAGGAAGATTAAAGCAACTTGGAAAGAGGTGTATGTGGCTGCACAGGGCACAAGTCTTACCTACAATGTGGAGATTCAAAGATCAGATACTGCAAATCCAGATCAGTGGTATATAGCTAGAGACTCTAGCAATAACGAGTGCGTGAATATTGAAGGTACTCTAGCAAATCTTGACTGGGATAAAACAGAGCGTAGTTGCAACGAGATTGCTGGCTGGTATGATACTACAACACGTCAATTAGAGCGTGGAGTTAAGTATAACTTGCGCGTGTATGCGGTTGTAAATGGAACTTCATCTGAAAAAACAGCAACAGTATCGCGAACAACTATTGAAATTGGCAACTTACCGAGCAAGCCTCAGAATATTCAAGCTCAGCAGACCACCAACTTGACTGCAGATTTGACTTGGGCACCTTCGTATAATCCCACGAACAATTATAATGTCTACAACTTGGAATATTGCGATGGCGGTCCAAAAAATCTTGAAGCAGTAAGTTGTAGTACTGGTTCTTGGATTACTGGTGCAGAAAATGTGCATCTCAATGATATTACAACAACCTCTGTGCAACTTGGAGCCGCTCAAGGTGCAGTTCAAGCTACACTAGAAGCAGATCACAAGTACTTCTTCAGAGTAACTGGGCATAACTTGGCAGGACTTTCACAAGTTTCTGATGCGGGCGAGTTGATTATTTCAGGACCTCCAACAACTCCTGTTTCGCCAAATATCAGCCAGACTTGGGCTCAGAACCACGTTGAGGCAGATGCTTTGAAACTAGACTGGTATGGTAATAATTCTGCAGGTGAATTCCCGCTAGACTACACTGTGCGTTATGCTCCAGTTGCCCAAAAAGGTGCAGATCCATCAACTGTTGATCAAAGCGCGTGGAAGACAGCATCAGTTAAAGATGATTTGACTGCAAGCGGTTGTAGGACCGAATCTGGAGTTGTATTAGAATACTACAATAAGAGTGACTGTCTAGGATATGGAGGATCTGGCGCTGTTTGGTTCAGCAATGGAGATGGTAATCCGCTGGCTTTGAGCATTGATTACTATGACCCAGGCAGGATCTACATCTTCCAAACTAGTGCTGTTTCAACCGCTGGAGCTTCCGCTTGGGGTGCGCCTTCTTACTTCCTAACTGCAGGTCAAGGTAAAGCACCGACTTGGGCTATAGCACCTACTGAGGTTGTAGATAATGCATATGCTGGCGGAGTAAGTATGTCCTGGCAAAATGATGCTCCTGTGCCTTCGGATGCTAGGGATGATACATATACTTACGAAATTTGCTACGGTGAGTTGACAAACTACATCTCGAACAACTCGCAGCCACCAACTGCAGAGTGTGACAGTCCTTGGAAATCTAAGAAGATTGATCAGACTAGTTATACAATTGACCAGACTTCAGAAACTGTGCATGCACTTTTGACTGATGATGATTTAACTCCAGGAGGAACTTATGCGTTCTTCGTGCGTGGAGTATCTATGGCAAAAACTGGACATTTCTCAGATGCTAAGATTTTGACAGTTTCTTCGACTCCTCCAGCGGCAAATATAGTTGCTACACAGACTGGTGAAGGTGAACTAGATTTGAACTGGCAAGCAACTGATGAATATACTGCTATTTCTGGCTTGAAGTACACATTGCAGTTCTACGAAGAAGGAGCAAGCCAGTGGGAAGATATTCCTAGTGCAAACATCAGCAGTTTCAACCCTGAGCAGAAGACAGCACATCTAACGGGCTTAGATCCAGAGCATGTTGGCAAGACACTAGTTATACGTATTGTCTCCACAAATGTGCGAGGTATTTCCACACCAGATTCTTCTTGGGCAGGTGAAAATCCACAAGATTGCCCTGGTTCAAAACTTGTAACTCTATTAGCTAGACCTGAAACTCCTCGCGAATTCCAAGTTGTTTCACAAGCAACACCTTATTCAATGAGCTTCTTCTGGGCATACAATGCGGCTGATATTGCTAAATACGGTGTTCGTGGAAATGATATTCCAGCAGGTCAAGCAAACTTCCAGTTAGCGTATAGAATACTTACAGAAGATGAAAAGAATGCTTATAAAGCATATAGAGCAGATCGAGCAAAGCCTGCAGACCAGCGAGAAAATCTTCCACAACCTGATTATAGTTCAGGAGATGCAACTTCTTGGATGGTTGCTGCAACAACTAATTCTGTTAACAGCGAAGTTGATGGTTTGGAAATTGGTGCATATTATCGCTTCCGCCTGATAACCAACAACATATCGGGTAGTTCAAATGGAACAGATCGGTTCGCTCCTGCATATATAGTTCAACCAACTGCATCAGTTCCAGATGCTCCTAATTTCATCCGTCAAGAAGGAATTGAGAATCCTCGTCAAGCAACTCCAACTGAAGGTCATCCATCAAATGTTGGTTTTATGGAGCTTCGTTGGGAGTCCCTTGGTTCAGGAATTAGTTATGAGGTTCGCCAGTTGGATATGGATGAATGCGGAGACTGGGTAATTCCAAGACGTGGAGATAATGGTGTTCAGTATCCTGCAAGACCTCAACTCTGCGGAAAAGATGACTTCGTTGAGCGCCTTCTACAAGAAAATGCTTCAGGAGATGAACATCTATCTGTAAATACTACTATTTCAACATCAAATCCAGACTTGGCTAAATACAACGGTTCTAATCTGTGGGATATGAGTACAAATCTTACAAGTGGAATAACTGCGAACTCCGTGATGACTTATGGTGAGCCAGATCATTCATTTATACTTGGTCATACCTACTACTTCTTAGTGCGGTCTTCAAATATTGCAGGAGAAAGTGACAAGTATGATGTTATCAAGTTCACATTCTTGCCAATTCCTGAAGCTCCAACAAATGTGAAGTTTACAGAGACTGCGTCAAATGGTACAACTTCAAGTGGCACGCTCAACTGGACGGATACTGTCAATGCGCCTTCACCAATTACGCGCTATAATGTTACATACTGTGATGTTACTGAAACTTCATCTGGTTCAGATCCAGATGGTTGTGCAAGACCAGAAATGTGGAAATCTGTTGTAAATGGAACAACTTCTCATGCACAATCTATTGATGGATTAAAAGGCGGACATGCATACCGATTCCGCGTACAAGCTGTAAATAATGCTGGTGTTTCACATACTGTCAACAGCGTTGGTAGAGTCACGAACACTTATGGTGAACTTATGAGCGGAGACCATTTCACCTCTTGGACAATGGCGTATAAGGCAAATGCTGTTCCCCTTCCACAACTTTTGCAGACAGCACCTGCAGAAACTATGTTGACTAGATTTAGCCCTGTGCAATACTCTGGAAGTCTTGGTGTAACTTATAGAATCTACACCTGTGATTATACAGAACAAGATTTTAGTACATGTGAAAATGAAGGTGTTTCAAATAGGGAGAAGTGGCAAAGAGTTGCAACTGGTTTGACTGGTAGTGATGCTGAATCTGTAATAACTCATGAAACTGCAGTTTCTCCTGAAAAGAATATTGCTGTGCGAGTGGTTCCATATACTCTTGCTGATGAAACAACTTCGTATAATACCGCGCAAATTCTAACTGCTTATGTTCCAAAGACTGCAATTGGTGCAGATACTATTACAGGCTCGCAGAAGCAGATTGCGCTAGATGAGATTAGACCAAATGACTTGACCAAGGTAACATCTGCAGAAATTAGCTGGACGAATCCAACTGACTACTTAGGTTATGGCGCATTTAGCAACGAGATTTATTATCGCAAGAACTTAGCATATGCAACTTGCTCATCTGAAAGTAGTGGAGTGGAGGCTGACGATGATACTGACTGGATCCATTATGGTGTAAATGTACCTTCAACTGAAAATACGGCTCTTCTAAACGGTCTTCCAATTGGTTGTATAGACTTGAAGATTGTAACTCGTTCACTATATACTGCTGATTCAGTTTCTGTCATCAAAAAACGGGTATTTGACATTGAAGAGTCACAAACTGGACCTCATAATATCCAAGTGACCCAAAAGAGCAGTAATGATTGGTCCTGGTCCGCTAATTCTATGTTCATCAAGTGGGATCGTCCAATTTCTGGATGCCAAGAAGATGGTGAGAATCCAGAAGTAGGTTGTTTCTACGAGCTCAAACTCAGGAGAGCCAATATGGAGGGTCAGAACTTCAAGAGTATGACTGTACCTAGAAACACTGAGCAGTTTACTCGTACTTTCATTTCTCCACAAGAAGATATTTTGCCAAATACTACTTATGATATCTTGATTGATGCATATTCAGGAGGAACTGGAATAGCGCAACCAAATAAATCTAGTGCTACTCTCGTTGGCTCGTCAGTTGTTTCCCAATTTACAACTTCTGATATGCCTGGTAAAGTAACTAGTCGTCATGTGGCTTATCAAGCAGGTGGATCTCCAACTATAACTATCTCCTGGCCTCAAGTTGATGTAAATTCAAAGGGTGATGTATATAGAGGAACTGAACCACTGTGGTATGAAGTAGAATATGGACAGGGCTATAACTACAGCGATGGTGCTTGGGAAGATGGTTCAACTCACAATATTGTGAAGGTTGAAGATTCTACCAGTTTAGCAAATATTCCTGTATCTCTTGGGTCTTCATATGATATACGAGTACGTGCAATTTCAACATACGGTGATGGCCAGTGGAGTGATATGCAAAAGTATGTTGCTGCATATTTGCCAGAAGAACCACTTGAACAACAGGCATATTCACAACCAGATGGAAATAATCTAGTCTTGAGATTTAGAGACCAGTATTATAATGGAGATGGTGGTTTAACCTACAAGGTGCAGTATAAAAATGCGAGCGAGCAATGGGTAGACACAAATGTTGTAGGTATAAGTGGTGGAATTTCTGATGACAACTACATCTTTGCTGAAGTTGAGCTATCGGGCATTAAGGATCCGTTAATCAATGCAACTGGCGCAGATTACAAGTTCCGCGTAGTTGCAACTACACTTGCTGGTCAAAATGCTGATAGTAATCAGGTGATTAACTTCCGCTCGGCATATATTCCAGCTGCTTCCAATATGAATGTGCAAGCACTAGATGCTTCTAATTTGCGCATTGATTGGACTGTTCCAGAGTATTTGGGCACATTCCCTCTCACTTATACTTTGCAGTATCGTTTACATGCTGGTGTATATAACGAAGATTGTGTAAGCGGACCTAGAACGGGCGAGAAGGAGAGTTGCAATAGCTGGAAAACTGCAGACAATGGTCGAGGTGTTGGAATTACAGACGGCAAAGGATCAGTTGTACTAAACAACTTAGATGGTTCAAAGTGGTACGATATTCGCCTAATTGCTTTATCACCTGCATCAGCAACTCCAGCTCAAGATACAGCAAGTAATGAGGATTCTAAAGATCCAACATATAAATCTGCAAGTGTTACAACAGCAGTGACATCTGAGGCACCTTCAAAAGTTGAGGCTATTTATTTGTCGCAAGGAACTAATGCTGAAATACATGCTGTTTGGGAAGAGTCTAAAACTCCAGATCAGAAGAATCCGAACAACCCGATCACCTATTACCGCATTCAGTATGCTAGTAAAGCCGACTATGATCAAAAAACTCCTGATGATGCAACTATCTGGAAGCAGGCAGTATTTGGAACAAACGGTGGTTCTGAGATTATTAACGATGAAGATGATCCAGCTAAAGGTTCTGTACAAACTGGTGAAGTCAACATCATCCAGTTAACACCTGGAGAAACATATGTTATCCGAGTAACTCCGTGGAATGTGGCTGGTTGGCAAAAACCAACAGATTCTGTTATGACATCACCAAGTTATCCTGGTGCTAGAGAGGAATACACTTTCAACGGAAGACCGTATGATGGAAAAGATGGTTTTACTGTTGCTGGAATTCCTAGAATTGTTCAAGCACCTGTAATTTTACCACAAACTGCTGCTTTGGCTCGTGATGTAAATAACAAGTCCTATGTTAACCTGAGTTGGCAAGATGCTGAATATGATGCTACGAACCAGACATTCCCAGTCACGTATTCTGTCTACAGATCTTTAACTGGAGTCGCAGATTCTTGGGAGCCAACCACTTTCCAGAACCATAACGGAACCTCTGCACTCTTAGGAGAAGATGATGGTATTGCAAGCAACCAGAAGTACTTCTTCAAGGTTGTTGCTACGAACTTAGCTGGTTCTGGTGCAGGTGTTGTGGCAAATTACAATTCCACAAGTGCGCAGTCTATCTACACCTCCTATACACCAAATACTCCAACTAGTTTCAATATTGTTGCTGCTCAAAATAACACGCCAAATGCAAGAGTTCGTTGGAATCCACCTGATAATTACAAGGGAACAGACGGTATTCAAGGTTATAGAATAACCATTTGCGAAGTTAAGGAATCAACATGTGATTTAGTTGCTCAAAAAGAACTAGGGGCTAATATCAACGAGTATATTACAGAGGTTCTTAAAGAGAAGACTAAGTATCGCTTCACAATTCAAGCCAGGTCGTTGTACGGATATTCTGTTGATACCTTCAACAAGGAATTTGTAACGCCGTATAAAGCAACTTCAGTTCCTGTTGATGTGACGCTTGAGGAGAATGCTGGAACTAATGAAACTCTTCATGTATCTTGGCAAGACCAGTATTATGCGGATACAGGAAGTAATCTTGAGTATCTAGTTAAGTACCGCTATGAGACTGCTGCTGGTTCTTATCCAGCTGAGTGGACTGATTTACCAGGAAATAGTATAAGCGGGCGCTGTGAAGTCTATGAATGCCAATCAGATCCTTCATTATGGGCAGAACATAGAATTTCTACGCAAATTACAGGTGTTCCATATGGCGCAAACATCCAGATTCAAGTAACCGCTAGAACTGCTGCTGGAAATACACCATTTAGCATGATTACATATACTACTGCATACAATGGAAATACAGCATCAGAAACTCCTGGGGTTGAAGATGACCAACACTTGCGTATTTTACCAGCTCCAAGTCTTCTTGCTCCTGTTGAGCCACTTTCTGATAATGGCGCTGTTCGTCTGCAGTGGAATGCACCGAGGTACACAGGAAGTGCAGGCTTAAGCGGCTACAAGATTATTTGTGAGCCTCTTGACACAGTTAGTCCTGGAATTATACCTAATGAGTGTAAACAGGGTGCTCCTTTGATCTCTAAAGATGCTGTATCTATCTTAGTGCATGGATTCTCACCACTTAAGACATACCGCTTCACAATTACAGCAGTTTCAATTGCAGGTGATGGTTTAACAAGTACTAGTTTTGACTTGCAGATGCGAGATGGTCCTCACTTTGCAGATGATGCACATTTACAAGTACATTCAGTTCTTCCAGATGCAAACGGTATCTCTAATTCCCTTAAGTTGCACTTCCCTGTTGCAGATGGTGATTATATTTCTTACTGCCAAGAAGAGTCTAGTTATAGTTCAAAAGAACAATGCGAGTATATGGGCTTGAATTGGGTTGAGCGAACAACTAGCCAATATATGGCTAAGGCAATACAGGTTCCAGAAGATGTTCCTGATGACTTGAGCGGTTGGACTCCTGATTATAACTCAAATGTGGCACTAACTCAGTACATTGCATCCCACGATCTTGAATATAACAATGATGAGCAGAGAAGTCTAGGCATGGATTTCACATTCAACAACTTGACGGCAGGTAAGAGATATGTTGTTGCTGTATTCCCAGTCTATAGGGCAACTGGTGCTCCAATCACATCAGTAGCAACTGTTTTAGGTGATATTATTCCTCAATATACTGAAGGTGTAGACAATTATCTATTTACAGATGCACAATTTAATACAACATCTTCAAATGGAAGTGATATAGATGTAGATTTCTCTAATGTTTTTGATAGTATCAACTACTTTGGACATTCTGATTTGAGTGACACGGACAAAGATAAAGACACTTCAAAGATAAGTTATATTGTAGAGTGCTATAAAGGTAGTACAAGTACTATGGTTGCAACTTCTTCAGAGTTTATTCCAGAAAATGCAGCAGCGGCAAAATATACATTTACAGGTGCCAACTGCAAGTTAAGTAGTTCAACTGATACGTTGTTCGTCTTAGTTAAGGGCAAGTCTCCTAATGGTACTTGGCTAAGATCACAGTTCTTAACAGTTATCACATCTAGGGCAATTTACAACAAGGTTAGTAAGCTCAAAGTTACTGAAATTTCAAATGAAGAAAATCCTCCAATTGGTGCAGATTCTGGAACTGAAATTGATGGCAAGGCAACAAATGGACGTTTCCATATAGAGTTTGAGTATCCAAGAAATGCGCAAGGTTATGCTGGTCTTGATTGGGCTGATTTGCGATTTAATGTTTATTATAAAGAGACTTCTAGTTCTGAGTGGACTGCATATTCTAATAATGCAAATAGTACTTTGAACAACTGTCCAATTACCCTAGATGAAATTGCTAAAGTATACTCATGTGATATGTCAACTGCAATTTCTGGTGCTGCTGGCAAGGAGTATGATTTCATGGTTGCTCCTCTAAGTAAGTACAACAACTATACAACTGTTGATCCAAAAACGAACACTTATGGTGCAGTAGCGTCTGCTCCTTCAATTGCTAAGCCTCCAGTTATTCCTGCTAATACACTTAAAGCTGCGCAAAATGACTTGCAGATTAAGGCGAACGTAATTGATATATCTTGGAACCCAGTTGAGGCAGTAGGAGTTACTCAAAGTTCCTCAATACAAAAGCAGGTGGTGTATAAAATTGAACTTGCTGGTCAGGATGAAGGCATAAATAGTAATGTTTCAAAGACTTATTACACTACAAGTACTTCAATTACAACAGATAAGTTGGAGCCTGGAAAATATAATATTACTGTCACTCCTGTTACAACCGCTGGATTTGGAACTTATAGGATTATTACAGATTTCCAGATGGCGATAAAGCCTAGTGCTGTAATTGAACCAAAAGCGGTTCCAGCAAACTCTACTAATACTGCACATTTGACTTGGGGTGAGCCAACTCGCCATGATAATGACACTAAAGTGGAAATATGGAGAACTGAATACGGATCAGTTTCACTTGGTGAACAAGATTATGCAAATGACAGTGGTGTAACTAGTGTAAAACTTGCGGAATTTAACTTAGCAGATGGATATACTCCAGTTGATGGTGTTACTGGTGTTGATGTTTCTGCTCCTAATACCAAAGATGGCAAACAGTATATCTACAGATTCATCACCAAGTCTAAAGCTGGACAGTTGAAATTCAGCGAAGAGGAACATGCATGGGCGAAGTTCGTTCCAGTTGGTATGGCTTCAACTCCTGTTAATGCCTATATAACGCAAACGTCTAGTGATATACATGCAGATGGCACTGGAGATGCAACTCTACACTGGACTCCAAGTATTTTGAATACTCCAAGCTCTGAAGAGTTCTATGGAGATGGTTGCACAAGTAGTAAATGCAGAGGTGATTATATCACCTATTCGGTCACCTATAATGTTGATGGTTCTTCTACAACTACAACTATTGAAGATATCACAAAATCTCAATTAGATGCTGGTATTGTTTTAAGCAACCTCACGAACAACAAGGAGTATATTTTCTCAATTACTGCTCATACTGTTGATGGAGATGAAACTGCAGATTTCGGAATCTGGACAGAATCTAAACCACCAGCACCAACAATTTCCACATGGTATCAAAATTCTTCTACAGTAACTGTGAACTACGTCAAACCAAGTCAGTATAAAGGTCCTAGTACTCTAAGTTATGAATTAGCATACTGCGACCGTGGAACTCCTGTATACTCCAATGGCATTTTACAAGGTGGGTCTAATGATTCTAACTGTGACGCTGAAGACTCATCTAACTGGACAAGCGTCACTCTCGCGCTTCCTGAAGGTCAGAGTGCTTATACCGCTCTTAGTGCCGATATACCAGGGTTAACGCCTAGAAACCTCTATACAGTGCGTGTACGTGCAGTTTCTGCTGCTGGTGCGGGTGATTGGGGCAAATATCAAGCAAATGACATGATTATTGCAGACAAGCCAAATCAACCAGAATTTAAGGTATATGAGGGAACAAACAGTGGTATTAAGAACAACGGTTATGGTAAAATTGCTATTGACTTCAATTATCCTAGTCTTGTATTACCAGAACCTGTTCCAGGCACAGATTTGGTCCGTAATAAAGCATCAGTTGTAACTTATCATCTAGTGTACAGAGTTTATACTACTGAGGGCAATGGTGAGTGGACAGTTTCGCCGTATGCTAAACAGTATAATTCAAGTAAGACTTCAGATACTTTTGAAACAACTGATTTGTTTGAAACTGGTGTTAATTATGATGTTGCGATATTTGCAGAAAATATGGTCGGCATGAATCAGATACTTAATAGTAATCAGGAAGGTGCACACAATGTTGAACAGTTTGCACTCACAGGAACTGGTAAAATTTATAAACCAGGAGATATTGGAACTGAAAATCTTGACAAGTCACTTCCGTTTATTGAGTCTGTTGGATTAAGACAAGTTCGCTTGAATTTCATGCCACAAGATAATCTGAAATATTCATCTGAGCACAAGTTTATCATCAATGTTTGTGACTCTGCTGACCTGAATACAGCAACTGGTGGTATTGATGCTGCTAAGAATTCAGATATTTGGAATTGCGCAGGTGGAGACGTATATTCAACACCAGGAAGTACAGGAATTCCTTTAACTGACCAGTATGATCAATATGATTCTGGTTTTGCAAAATCTACTACTCCATATGTGCATATTGTAACTGCGGAAGAAACATCAGATGAAAACAGTCGTTTCCATGGTATACAAGCAGATACGCAAGTTCCGTACTATAACTACAAGATTAACGGTAGTACTCAATTTGCCGATGGTGTAAAGTATGCATTCCGCATAACTCCAATAACCTATGACGGCGGTTTGGGTAAATCACTAATTGATGAATTTACACTTCCAGGCATTCCATCTGCACCAACTGCTTTGCATGCATCTCAAACAATTGGCACTGCTTTAGGCGATGGTGTGCATTATGCAGATGGCTCTAGTTTGCTCACTTCTCAAGATATTGCAGCTGGTCGCATAAAGCTTGCATTCACAGGATCTCAGGCTGTTGGTTTAACTTCAGACAAGATTAACTACACCATTGAATACAGGCGAGGAGTAGATGGTGTGTTCGCAGGTGATTGGACTAAAGCAGGTGATACTGAAGGCTTGAAGATTGCTAGAAAGTTGACCGATACGGGAGAACTAGCAGATGGTAATGACTATATAGCTTCTCTAACTTTAGAGCCAAATGCACAATATCAATTCCGCGTGAAAGCATTTACAACTGCTTCTGTACTTTCAGATATTAACAACAGTGCTAATTACAACGGTGGATATGCAACAACTTCAACGGATCCTGAGGTAGAGAGTAAAGTTGCATCTGGCGGAGATATCTTCACACTTGAGAAAGCACCAGATCCTGCAACTAGTTTATTCATCAAGCAGACTGCGAAAACCACCAGTGAAACTCCTTCTGCACAGATGGTTCTCAGTTTTATGGGCGATGATGATTATTACCTAAACAAGCAGTTCAAGAAGTACCTTTCGGACAACAGTATTACCAAAGTTGATGATATTTCACAGGCACTAGAAGGCACCACTGGACTAGATGAGGTAATCAGTCCTGAACAGTTCCACTTCAAATGTGAAGTTGAAACTACAACAGCTGGTGATCTTCCAACAACCTCGTTTGAAGCTTGCACAGGTGTAAATTTTGGCGCGGTTGAATATTCTACAGCAACTAATCGCTACTCGCTTAAGGTTTCTGGACTAGAAGATGGCAAGAAGTACCGCTTCTGGGTTGCAAGTTATTCGCACACATTAGGTCAACTTGGCGAAAATGGAGCAGATGATAAAGCAACATCTCAAGAGGCTCAAACTGATGTAACACCTTCAATCTCGCTGAGTTTAACGCAAATGCCTGATAATGTTGAACATGGCAAGAATTATGTGCGCGTTGATTGGACTATGAGTAGAGCTGTCCATGACTGGGATACAACTGAGCAAGATCCAGTACTTGAACATCAGCCTGATGAGGAGTATAATATCAATATCAGCTATAAAGTGGGCAACGAAACTATTCCAATTGGCTTCCCTAGTCCGCAGTATATTTATCTTCCAGAGTCTGGTACTTCGTATGAATTCACAGCATCTGTTTCATCATCTTATACTTTGAGCACAACTAATCTTGATCCAACTCCTCAGAGTTTCCAGACTGCTGCTAAACCAGATATTACATGGACAACTTATAATGCAGACAGTGATACTCCATATCCTGTCATCCAGAAGTTTGATACTGATAATGACTTGACTTGGATTGAGGCGAACTTCACAGCAAATAGAACACCGCTTATGAGTGAAGAACTTGATTATCATGTGGAAATTTGCAGAGCTAGTGAGGATTGCGGCGAAGGTAGTGCTTCTTGGCTTTCTGCTGGTGAAAATGCACATGTTGTTGGTGGCTCGGGAGAAGCAGAAACAACTGCTATAAAGACTGTGGAAATACCATCAAGCGTGTTTGAAAACGGAACTGCGTATAAGATCCGCGTAAAGAGCACCTCAAACTTCACAGATTCTAAATATTCCACTGTTCAAGATATAACAACAGCTTCTGCGCCAAATGCTCCAACTTGGGATGGATTTGGAGGTTCTGCAAGGCAAAGTAAAGAGGGAATAGCTTCTATATCATTCACACCATCAACAACTCCTGATGTATCTTATGTTTTGCTTTACAGAGAACATGGATCGACAGGTCCTTGGCAAAAACTACCAGTAAGTGACACATATGAGTATGTTGATACAAGTGTATGTTCACAACCTATTGCTGATGATGCAAGTGATGACCAAAGGAATGCATATGATACTGCATGTAATAAAGGTAAAGGTCATGTTACTCCTGAAGAGATTTGTAAAGATGGCAATAGATGTTTTGAGATAAATTCTAGCCCTAGAGTAGACGGGTCTGGAAAAGTCATCAACCAAATGGGCGGTTTTGATGGAAATAAACTATATGATTTCCATATCACGGCTAAAATTGGTGCACTTTATTCAAATGATCTAGCAAATAAGGATAAACATACTGATGCAATAGCCTCAACTGGTCTGGTGCTTTCAACACTTGACAATTTGCAAGGACATGAATCGCCAGACTTTAGAGTTGACCTTTCAACTGATGATTCTTCTATTATGCGAGTAAGTTTGAAACCTGCACAATCTTATGTTGCATATGACCGCCAAATGGTTACCTATACGGTCGAATATCGTGATGTAACTAGTGAGGGTGCGTGGACTTCAATTATGAATACAGGTAATGGAGTTACTGTTAGCGGATTGAATTCTAACGGTCTGTATAATATGTACAATAATGGAACTTGTAAAACTGATTATACAACTTGTGATTATGCTACAATTAGTGTAGGTAATTTGAATAGATCTCATGATTACGAGGTGCGCGTTGTAACTTCAACAACTGCGGACCTTGAAAATACGCATGGCATAACTACTCTTAGCCACAAGTTCTTGCAAAGTCCAAGTGCTCCAACTGACTTCACCGCTACTAGTGCTGGAATTCAAGATGGTCAACAACAAGCAACATTTACTTGGACCAATTCCACTCTACCAGAAGATGGCGGTACTTTGGCAAAGCAACCACAAGCAGTACAGAACGCATACAAGATTACCTACAGTTTAGAAAGTTGTTCATCTAACTGCTCTAGTCCAGAAAATTGGGGCGTATATGGATCAAGCAGTGGTATTAACCCAGATTCGTCAGGTACAACTTCAGTGACTGTTGGTTTGAATGGCTCTGCAAGTGAATTCCGCGTGATTGCTTCTACAATGCTTTTGCATGATAAAATTCCGTCTGCACATATTATCTATATACCAGGCGCTCAGACTATCAGCAACCTAGTAGTTAAGGGCAATTATTTGGAAAATGCAGCTTCTCCAAGTACAATGAAGTTCACGCACACCAAGTCTATTGAAGGCAGTACTAGCTCTGATGTTATCTCGTATAGTTATGAGCTAGTTGATGATAGTTGCCAAGAGTTTGAAACTAATCCAGATGAGTGTACGCCTGTAAGTTATGCATCACCAAACGAAAATCTAGCATTAACCAGTGCTGATGCTAGACATGAAGATGTTGAAATTAAGGGATTAACTGCTGGAACTAAATACAAAGTGCGTGTTGTTGAGACTGCAAATGGAATTTCAATGAGGTCACAATATACAGCAAAACTAGTCATGCCAGCAATACTTGAAGCTCCTAGTATTTCACCAGACCTTACATATGAGCAGATTACATCTGGAGAGGTGCTAGCAAATGACACATCAAGAATGGCATTCACATGGGATGAGCAGTCAGTTGATTATTTCGGCGGTTTGAAATATCAGGTTGAATATAAGAAGTCTGCTGAGGGTACTTGGAATAAATTGACTGATGAGCCTGTGGATGTTAACACCTATTGTGGAACGAATGCAGGAGAAGAAGATGGCAAGTGTCGCGTGGAAATCAACAACCTTAATGCAGATACTGCTTATGATGTGCGTGTGGTTCCTGTAACTTATCTGGGTAGAGGAGAAGCAACTGTGAACTACAAGACTGCTGGAAAAGTTGCGAATTTCTCAGATCCTGCAAAGGTACAACAAGGCGCAAATGCACTACTGCTATCTTGGGACAACTTAGGCTACACAGGAAGTGTTCCACTAGAGTTTAAGTTGCAGACCTGCACCGCGTTTAGTTCCACTGAATCAGGTGCTTGTGATACTTGGGCTACATTCAATTCTGGGGATTCTGTTAAGTCTAAAGCGGATATTCAAAATGAGGCTACTGGAACTGCAGTTACGTATGCATTTGCAGGTGGTAGTGCTAATATAGGCAACAATATAGTGAACGTTCAGGTTTCTGGTCTTACTCCACTAGCAGAATACAGATTCCGAGTGCTTGCTGCTCCTGCACTTTATAATTCGTCTGCCTTCACATATTTTGATAGATATGAGAGTATGCATGACTTCGGAGATATTGCACTACAAAGTGTTCCAGAATTTAACGAAGGTCAAGAATTGACTGCACATTCATTAGGAACTTTGGAAAATCCAGTATCTGGTCAAGTTAAAGTTTCTTGGTCAAATATTGCAACTCACGGCGCATCTACAAACCCTGTTGATGTTACAAAGTATTTCCTTGTTGAAGGTAAGGGCGATTTCACGGCAGATCAAAGTGCGTGGTATAATAACCTAGGCGAAAATGTTCAGATAGTTCGTGAAATTGAGATTGGCGACGATAATGTTGATGATAATTATTGTACAACTTCTGGAGTGGTAGAAAATGCAACATGCGAAGTAACAATTAGCGGTCTAAATCCAGGTCAGAATTATACATATGCTGTTTATGCTACGAACATCTATGGAAACGGTAATGTCATCAAGACAAGAGTAATGCCTGTAGAGTTCCCAACTGCTGTAGATGCATCATCTGCTTCAATTGAGCATGAAGTAAATGCGAGTTCAGGAAAAGTGAACGCTAAGTTTACACTTGCTGATTTGCAGAGCAGTGTTAACGGAGACCTCGAAAACTCTAGCAATAAAGAGACTCGTTTCATAATTCAGACTCGTAAAACTTCTGGTGAGGCTTTCCAAGATGCACAGGCTAGTGTTGATGATAAGACTTCTGCTAATTTAGCTAGTGGTATTGAACTTCAAGATCTTGATGAAAATGCAGAATATGAAGTTCGTATAACACCTAGATCAGCTGCTGGAATTACTTCAAGTGGAAATATTACGAAGACCTTCACCACTGCTATTAAGCCAACTGGAGTTAGTGTGCAGGTTGCTCAAACCACAGCAACTAGTGCTGAAATAATTTGGGATGCATCTACATATAATGGCACAAATGGTTCTACATTTAGTATCAAGGTTGAAGAATGCACAGATGCTGATTGCACTTCTACAACTGATCAAACTTCTAGTGTCACTTTGAACACGGATATTACAAATAGAGTTTCAACGATTTCAGGCCTAGAAATCAGCCAGAAGTATAAATTCTCTGTGGTTGAGACTATTGCCGGAGCATCTACAGCAGCAAGCGAAGAGTACACTACAACTTCAAGCGCGGTATTTGCACTAGCATCTTTACCAATTGAGCCAGCTGAAGATACTTCCACTTCAAATGCACCATACTTCAACATTACAACCACTTTCTCTGAGGCTCCTGAAGTTGTTCCTGCAACAACTGTCCAATTCCCAGTGTGGACGGCTACTGGAACTGGTGATATTGCGCGCATGATTAGTTATCAAGTCTGCTATAATACAGTTCACGAACCAAGTGTTGAAGATACTTGCCAAAATGCAACTATAGGAACTGGTGAGGTACAAGGTGAAAACGGAATTGCAGTTGGCAAAGTTGCAGCAACTATTGAAGATTTAGACGAGAGCCAAGTTTACCAGTTCAAGGTGAAAGCAACAAATATTGCTGGAACTTCAACTGGAAGTACCTCTTCAGGGTATTCATTTGCTGATGCTCCAGCGCTTGGTACAGTTACTTTCAACCAGATTGTACCAGGTACAGCTAGCGATACAGCAACAGTTCGTATTACCTTCAACACGCCAAATGCACCTGCAGGATCTGTTAACGAGCATAAGGTATATGTTGGAGTAGGCGAGAGTCCTTCTAGTTGGACAGAGCATGAGTGTACATCAGTTGCAGATGCGACTCCTGGAATTACCCATTGCGATATAACTACTCTTTCTCCAGGTACACTTTATACTTTCAAGGTGAAGACCACGAACTCTATTACTGGTAAAACGGACGAACAGTTAGGTGCAGTTACCACAAAACCAGAAGTTTCAGCCACAATTGAGGCTAACTATACTTCAAATAAGTCAATTGAAATTACGGCAGGTAATGGAAGATCTGGGCTTTTAGCAGATGAAGTGGAAAATTATACATTAACATATACATATTGCGACAATGACCAAACTTCACTAACTCCTTGTACGCCATCAACTGAAGAAACTGCTTGGAAATCACTTGCAGATGGAAACACTGATGTAAATAAACCAGTGCTAGAAAGTGACAAGAACAATGAGTGGAAGATAGTTAATGTACCAGATTATCGTACATATGCATTCAAAGTGAACGTGTCGACTAATCTGTATTCAAGCACTTCTAGCGCAGATACAATTTCTAGCCTAATCTACACTGGTTATAAGCCACGTGAAGTAAATTCCGCGTTGACTATAACTGAACCATCTGCAAATCAGGTTGTAGTTTCTGGATCTGAATTTTATACAACTGATGCAGGTACAACTTATCAGGTTGAAAAGTGTATAGTTGAGAATCCAGATGATCTAGCAAATGCTTGCGCAGCAGATAATGATACTTTATGGAGTCAAGTTACAGGCACAGTTAACACTACAGAACACACAGTTACTGGCACATTTGATTCTAGTCAAATTACGGCGAACACAACATACAAGTTCCGTATTAAAGCAACTTCAGAGCATAATTCAACTGTTTATTACGCTGAAGGAACACCTGCTGTGTTTAGAACTGCAGGTACTTTTGACCTTGACTGGATAACAGAGCCAGTTCAAAATGGAGACGGTCAAATCACATTTAGCTATAAACTAGCAGATGCATATACAAGTCATGATAGAAGTAGTGTTGTCATCACTCCAACTGTTGTCCAAGCAGGCACAACTACACCTGCTGGAACTTTAAGTTGCGAGCCAGATCCACAAAATGCGTATACATCTACAGTTACTTGCACAGTATCTTCCCTTGCTTCTGGTGAGTATACTGTACAACTACACGGAGTTGGTTCATATGCAGATGTTTATGAAACTACTACAAGTAAAAATGTCGAGGTGCTGACCCCATCTAGTCCTGCAAACTTTGAGATTGTGGCAAACTCAGAAAGTGTTCATGCAAATGCGTCATATTTGAACTTCTCATGGACACCAATTTCCTATTCACCACCTGTTGGTAGTTCAGATAATATCACGTATACAGTAAAAGCTACACCTGTAGATCCAAGTACTGGCAGCGAATTTGAAGTATGTCAAGTTGTTGGAATTACCCAAAATAGCTGCCAAATGAACACTGAAGAAAGTAGTCCTAAACTAGGTCTTGGAGAAAACTACACCTTTACGGTCATAGCAAGCAACACATTTGGAGCATCAGCAATTTCTGCAGCTAGTTCGCATTATAAAACAGCATATATTCCAAATGCGCATGGTGAAACAATAGATATGCATCAGGCGTTGGAGTTAGAGCAAGTATTCTCGCGCCAAACATCTATATCAATATCTGGTATTAATCATGTATATAATGGTACTATTGCGTCAACAATTAAGGTTCAGTATAAAGATGCAGAAGATCAATGGCAAGATTTTGCATCTAATAGAGTAACGCAAACCACTGATGGTCAAGCTTTGAGCTTCTTGATTTCAGGTTTCACTGCAAAATCTGAGAACACCTTAAGACTAGTAGAAACATCTCTCGCAGGCACAACCTACCTCGAATTTAGCCCGTACACGCTATATAGTGGTCCTAGAGAGGTCAATTCAGTGCTTACCCTCAAAGAACTTGCAAAGGGTACTGTATCGGTCGTAGGAGCCCAATTTGAGGCAAATAGAGCACCAATAACTGGCTATAGTATTCGCTACTGCTTAAAAGGGACTACGCCTGAAACTTGTCAAAATGACTTCACGCAAGTTGCAGCACATGTGGAATCTTCAGGTGATAATACTGGTAAAGTAGTTCCAGATGCAGAAATTTCTGGCTTGAACCTGAATAAAGACTACTATTTCTGGGTTGTTGCATCTACAAATGAAGGAAATACTGAAGGTACTAAGAACTTGATACACACTGCAAGTGACTTCTCAATAGCCTGGGTAGACGGTCCAGTTCAAACAGGTCCTGGAACTATCAAATACTCCTATAAACTAGCAGATGGTTATAAGGGTGATGATATTGCGGACATCAATTTCACATCAACTATCACAGTCAATGTAGATGGAGTTGACGAAGTTGTTAATGTTTCAGCAGATAAATGCTCGGTCAAGAGTGGAGCAGTTGCGGATGGAACTGCAGTTTATGAGTGCACTGTTAATGGCTTGAACAAGAATGTGGACGGAACTTGGAGGTATAAGACTGGTTCACCTCAAAGTGGAAATAACGTCTTCTTGCATGAGGTTAAGGTTAATGCAACTTCACAGCTTGGATATCAAGCGCAAAATCCAATTACAGCAACTATAGATGTCTATTCTCCACAAAGAGTTGCATCTTCTGGTCAGTCAAATGTATCTGTCACTCAGATTATTCCAAGTCAAGACTATACCGATAATGTGCAAGATCGCCTAGAAGTACCAATGTACACGGTTAAATGGGCGTTGAACACAGGTGATAAGGCGTATGCAACTGGAACAGTTAATTTTGAGGTTCTAGTAGATGGTATTAAGGCTGAAGATTGCACAGTTGCTACTTTAACAGGCGATAATCATACATATGAGTGCACAATTAAGGGTCGTACTACTACTGCAGCTCAAGAAACTATTACTGTTCGCACAACTCATTCAACTTTGGGCACTGCTGACGGAAATGGCCGAAAGATTACCCCTAAGACATTGCCTAAACCATCAATAAGCTATTCATATCCTGGCAAGAAGTTCAACTTGGTGCCACAGTTGCTCGGACGTTCGGAAACTTCTTTATTGACTGATACAACAGTAGTTAACGGAGCTAATGATGAGAAGTTTGAATATGATTTGTGCTATTTATCTACAGAAAAGGATCAACAAGGAGTTTGGCCATCAACAGAGGATTGGGATAGTGCAACTTGTGTATCTAATAACTACACTGATGCAGAAAATCCAAGTCAAGAAAATACTGGTGCATTGCAACTCAAGTGGGTGCCAGATGATGTTTATTCAAGTGTTGGTAAAGGCTCTTGGGTTGCTGAAAACTTGGCAGTTGACACTCAGCAGTATATATTCCGTTTGACTGCAAAGACTAGACTTTATAAGCAAGTTGGTGTTTTCACTTCTCCAAAGATTACTACTGACAACAAGCCTAGTGAAGCAGGTAATATTGATATTTCTCAATATGAAAACACTATTACAGTTTCTGAGCCGAAGTTCATCACGCAGTCCTTGCCAATTGACCATTATGAGGCTCAGGCATGCCCAACTGGAAGTAATTGTACTGCGGATGCTGCTTGGCAGACTGTTCAAGCATTGACAGGATCAGAAAATGTTTCTGCACAATTTAATGTGGCAGCAACTAAGGCAGCTGCAAATGCGGCAAAAGATATGGGAGTGGTTGCTCTAGCGCCAAATACCGAATACAACTTCAGAATTGTGGCATTTGTTGAAGGTGAACGAACAGCTGGAGGAGCTCTCTCATTTGCTATTGCTGGAAACTTTAACCTTGAGCAAGTTGGTAATGTATCTCAAAGTGCTGGTGATAAATTGGAGTTCAAGTTCAAGCTCGCAAATGACTACATCGGAAATGACAAAGCTCAGATTTCATACAGCATTCCAACTGTATCTGGTGCATCTTTAGTTACTTGCAAGTTTGATGGAATTGATGATGTTTTGACACCTCCAATCATCAATGGAGATGCTAATAAAACTGTTGACTGCCAAGCATCTGGATTAACTGCTGGAGATCACACCATCAACATTACTGGAACTGGTCTGTATGGTAACACTGGATCGCTGACGCTAACTGGCACAATTTTCAAGCCTAATGCACCAACGGAGGTCCATGTTGAAACAGGTACTGAGACAAAGCAGGAGTTTGAAGACAGTAACTATTCATATGTTTCTGTTAGTTGGACTCCACCTGCAATTAACGATGCTGTTAAACCATTTAGTTACAAGATTTATGCAACTCAAGTAGGTGCTGGTCATAATCCAGTTGAATTTTGCCAAGTTGTAGGAAATGAAACAAACCAGAATCCAAGTACATGCGCTGTTTCTAGCCCAATTGCTGCTGGTCTTGCATTTAATACGGACTACACTTTCACAGTTGTCGCATTTGACAAGTATGGAACTGCTTCTGATATTTCTGCACCAAGTTCTATATTCCACACGATGTTTGAAGAGCCAGAAACAGCACCAATTGTGCCAGCTGATCAGACACTTGTTGTTAAGCAAACTGCGCTTGGACAGGCAAATGTGGTTGGTAATCCATTTACATCTGTTAACAACTTGGCTATTGACTACAAGTTAGCATACTGCAAGGAAGTTGCTGAAGGTGTAGGTTGTGATGATTCAATTACAAGAGTCAACGCATCTTTAGACGTTGATTCAGCTAGCGGAAACTTCGGCAAGGTTGTTGGTGATGTTACTTCTGGTTTATCCGATTCTACGCATTATTTGTTCTGGTTTGAAGCAACTTCTGTAAATGGATTAACCAATAGCGGTATGAATAAGGCTGAGTTTATAACCGCAGGTCCAATTTTACTTAAGTGGTTATCTGCTCCTGCTAAGAACGGCGCTGGCGAGTTGGTGTTCCAGTTTGACCAAGATAACTACATCGGTTGGGATGCACAGCAGGTTACTTATGCTGTAACTGTAGATGGAGCAACACTTGGAACTTGCATGCCAAATGGAGAAGGTTCAACTGCTAGAACTTGCACCAAGCCAAATATTGCTGTTGGATCCCATACTATTGAAATAACAGCAACAGGTAAAGCTTCAAATACAGGTAAATTAACATATAGTGCAGTTATCACAGAACTTCCTGCACCGCTTGCCCCTATAATTACTGGTGAAGAAAAAGATGCAACTGGCAGCGGAATTACTCTGCATATGACATTTACTGTTCAAGATGAGTCTAGTTTTGCAAATGTTGGACACAAGATTGATATATATGATGTAGATGGATCGACAGTTACAATTAGTGGACAGCAGCCACAAGTTAGTTGTACAGGCTTTACATGTACTGCTTCAGTTCAAGGTCTAATACAGAACACTGTATACAAGTTCAAGGCAGTTACTACATCTGATAGTCCAGATCTTGCATCTAGCTTCTCAGAAACTTACCACACAGCATATACTCCAACTGCTTTAACACCTGCGCCAACTGTAAGACAAGGCTATGATATCACTGGTCAAGAAAAGACTTCAGTTGTTATTGAAGGAATACATTCTTCGTATGCAGGTACTGAGCCTAGTGAGTTTAAGCTAGAAAAGTGCACAACTTGGGTTGTTGAAGGTTCAACTTGCTCCGCTTGGGAGGCAGTTCCACCAGAAAATGTTGCATATTCTCAAAATGCTGGAATTGGCAAGTTCGTTGTAACTGGATTAACTCAAGATGCGCTTAATGTTCTAAGAGTGGATGAAACATCAATTGTAGGTACACATGAAAACGCTAGTTTACCAATTGCACTTGTGATGGGTCCTGTTAAACCTGCTAATGCTCCTGTTGTTACTCAAACAGGAAATGCATCTGCTGGATTAGTAACTGTTGTATCCGAACCGTTTACGCATACTCCAGGTGCTGTTATAACTTCATATACTTTGAAATACTGCGAGCTTGATGAGAGCAACAACTGCATTGGTATATTTGAACGACCTGCGAACATAATAACGGACTCCAATGAAGGAACAGTTGGCAATGTTAAGGGATCTGTTAGCGGACTAGATCCAAACAAGTATTACAAGTTCTGGATAACAGCGACATCAGCAATTGGAACTACAGCTGGAGATGCAACAGTATTAGCAACTGCAGGTCCACTTACTATCACTTCTACTACTCCTGTTCAAACTAACGCTGGTGAGTTGAAATTCTCCTATAAACTAGATAGTAACTACATCGGAAATGACAAAGCAGCTGTGAGATTTAGTGCACCTACTGTTGATTCTGGTTCAACTTCTTGCATACTTGAAGGAGGATCAGATGCGGTTACTTATCCACATGTTGTTGGAGCAGATAATACGCAAATTAACTGCACAGTTTCAGGATTACAAGCAGGTTCACATACAATTCATTTAAGTGCAACTGGTAGTTATTCAAATACTGGTTCGTTAGATATAACAGGAACTATTTTCAAGCCTGCTGCACCAACTAATGTAACGGTAGATGGAGCAACTGAAATTAGTGTAGACAATGGCGGAGCATATCATGTATCTGTTTTAGTTGCATGGACTCCAATTTCAACCACAGGCGTGCCAGCAAGTGCATTACCGATTACATACAAGGTGTACGCTTATGATCAGGCAAATCCAACTGTTAAGATTGAATACTGTACAGTAAATACCAACAGCAATTGTACACCTGATACAACAAGTGCAGGTTTGGACTTCAACAAGACATATACATTCACAGTTGAGGCAGTAGATGCATTTGGTACAACTTCAGGTGAATCTGCTCCAAGTTCTTCATTCCACACGCGGTTTGAGACACTTGAGCAAGCACCAGGAATTCCAACTAACCCTGCACTAACTGTTCGTCAAACTGAACTTGGAAAAGCAGATATTACTGGTGAACCGTTCACATCTACTAATAATCTACCTATTAGTTATCAATTAGCATACTGTAAGAAAGATGCAAGCACTAAGAACTGCAATGCGGGAGACACATTATATACAGTTCCAGCCATCTTTGATACAGAATCTGGTAGTGGTACTGAAAACAAGGTGGTTGCTAATATTACTGCGAACTTGGCTAATTCAAGTGATTATGTCTTCTGGTTAAGAGCATCTTCAGTTGGTGGTTCAAATGAGACTGCTTTAGAGCAAAGGACTGAATTTACAACTGCTGGTCCTATCCCAATCAAGTGGTCATCTGCTCCTGCTAAGAATGCCGCTGGTAATTTAACATTCACCTTCAGTATTGACACATACAAGGGCTGGGACAAAGACGATGTTGCATATGAGGTTACTGTGGATGGACAACCTCTAACATGCGAGGCAAGTGGAAATGGTCAAACTTGTACAAAACTAGCGATTACGGCAACAACGCATACTATTCATGTTCATGCAACAGGTAAAGTTTCAAATACAGGTGATCTGGACTTCTCAGCAGTCATTACAGAACTTCCTTCTCCTCTTGCGCCTGAAATAACTTCTGAAAGTGTAAACGGAACTGATGCTAATAAGGTAGATTTAACAGCTACATTTACATATCCAGATGAAAGTGGTATTTCACCTACTCCTGAACATAGCGTAAAAGTATATACAGCAACTGGCGAAGAAGTTAGTGGACTTACGACTAACACCAATTGTACATCAGAACATGTATGTACTGCTTCAGTTCAAGGACTAGACCAGAACACTGTATACAAGTTCAAGGCACTATCAAAATCAGGCAGTAGTGAACTTCTATCTAGTTTCTCAGGAACTTACCACACAGCATATACTCCAACTGTTTTAACACCTGCGCCAACTGTAAGACAAGGCTATGATATTGCAGGTCAAGAAAAGACTTCAGTTGTTATTGAAGGAGTTAGCTCTTCGTATGCAGGTACTGAGCCAACAACATTTGGACTTGAAAGGTGTAGTGCATTTGATGGTGATACATGCAGTACATGGACTAGTCTAGTTGTAAATACAGACTACACATTTGATAAGGACAGCATGAAGTTCATCGTAACTGGTTTGTCGCAGGGTTCAGTTGAGGCATTTAGAGTAACCGAGACTTCAATTACTGGAAATGCACAAACGCAAACTCCTAAGATTGAACTAACTACAGGACCAAATGCTCCTGAAGGAAAACCAATAGTTACTCAAACAGGAGTTCAAAGTGCAAGAGTTGTATCTGAGCCGTTCGTATCCACAGGTACTCCAATAACTTCTTATGTGCTGAAATACTGCAAAGTAGATATTAGTGGTGACAACTGCAATGATGTTGAAACAACTTCAGCTGTTTTGGTTACAGATAGTAAGGATACCAACTTCGGTAAAGTAAAAGCAAATGTTCAATTAAACAGCAACCAGCATTACAAGTTCTGGTTTGAAGCTACTTCTTTAATAGGTACAACCTTAGGTCAGGACAGTGATGTATTTACTATGGCTGGAAACTTTGCAATAACAAATGGTACTATTGCTCAGACTGCTAGTGATAAGTTAGCGTTTAGCTTCAAGGTTGCAGATGGTTATAATGGAAGTGATGCAAATAATATTGTACTTGCTCTTCCTGTTGTACAAGGTGGAATTGTCAAGTGTGCTGTTGATACAGAAGAAGGCATGACAACTGATGCAACTAGAGACATTACAGCTGGAAGTACAATCTACTGCGTAGCAGAAGGTCTAGCAGTTGGAACTCACCAAGTAAATATCAGTGCATCTGGCAAGTTTGACAATACAGCAACTACAACTTTAACAGGCGTAATTGCAAAACCAAGTATTCCTACAAATGTGCATGTAAATACTACAACTGAGACAAAGCAGGACTTTGAAGGCAGTAACTATTCATATGTTGAAATTAACTTTGATCCAATAAGTTATCCTGTAGGAACTGTTAACATTACTTATGAAGTTTATGCAAAACAAACAGGTCAAAATCCAGTTAAGGTTTGTCAGGTTAGTGCTTTGGCAAATCAGAACACTTCTTCTTGTACAATGACTAATTCAGCTGCTGGTCTTAATTTCAACACAGATTATACCTTCCAAGCTGAAGCAGTTGATGCATTTGGAACAAGTTCTGGTATTTCTGCTCCGTCTACTATATTCCACACGATGTTTGAAGAGCTTGAAACAGTACCAGGACTTCCAAGCAACCAGGCTTTAACAGTTTCTCAAACTGCGCTTGGAGCTGCACAAGTAGTTGGTGAACAATTCACATCAGTTAATAATCTGCCAATTAGCTACAAGTTAGCATACTGCAGAAAAGCAGAAGGCTCATCTGGTTGTCAAGATTCTGTAACTAGAGTCATATCTAGTGTAGATACAGATGCAAATAGTGGAAACTACGGCAAAGTTGTTGGTAATATTCCTTCTGGTCTGCTAAATTCAACAGATTATTTGTTCTGGTTTGAAGCAACTAGCCAAAATGATTTAACTAACAACACTATGAATAAGACTGAGTTCACGACTGCAGGACCAATTTTGCTCAAGTGGTCGCAAGTTCCGAGCAAGAATGCTGCTGGTGCGCTAGTATTTGGATTTGAACCTAATAACTACAAGGGCTGGGATAGTGCGCAGATTGCATATGAGGTGGAAGTTGATGGACAACCTCTAACATGCGAGGCAAGTGGAAATGGTCAAACTTGTACAAAACCAGGCATTGCAATTGGAGCACATACTATTCATGTTCATGCAACAGGTAAAGCTTCAAATACAGGTGAACTTAACTACAACGCCAATATTGCAGAACTTCCTTCTCCTCTTGCGCCTGTAATAACTGGTGAAAGCGTAAACCAAACTGATAACAACAAGGTAGATTTAACAGCAAGTTTCACAATTCAGGACGAAACTAGTTTAACTGAACCTGTTCATAAGATCAAGGTGTATAATAATGATGGATCAGTTGCTAAAACTTCAGACGAAATAGAAATAGAGGTAAATGCTACTTGCTTAGGAGCAACTGCTGAATCTGCTTGTACAGCTACAATTGAAGGACTAGGCCAAAATACAGTATACAAACTAAAAGCTGTAACAACTCAAGGAGCTGATTCTTTATCTTCACCGTTTAGTGAACCTTATCATACAGCATACTTGCCAAATGTTCCAACAGGTGCAAATATTCATCAAGGTGTAGAAGTTTCTGGTCATGAAAAGACTTCAGTTGTTATTGACAATATAACATTTAACTATAGCGGAACACACCTAAGCGAGAAGTACGTTGAAGAATGTACAACATTTGGTGGAGCAACTTGCATAACTTGGACAAAGGTTACAAGTAATATAGAATATGCGCAAGATCAAACAACTAGTAAAGGCAAGTTCACAATTACAGGACTTGAAGAGAATTCTAAACATGAATATAGAGTTGTAGAAAAGTCTATAGCAGGAGAAACTCCAAGTGAAGGTATGACAATTGAGTTAGCGGCTGGACCGACAAGCCCAGAAAGTGCACCAATAGTTACTCAAACAGGAGTTGGAAATGCAAGAGTTGTATCTGAGCCGTTTGCATCTGCATTCTCTCCGATTTTGTACCAAGTGAAGTATTGCCAAGTCCAAAACGAACAAGGAGATGGATGTGTAGATATTGAGTCAACAACTGCATCAACAGTAACAGATTCACATGATGAAAATTACGGCAAGGTCAAGGCAAATATTACAGGACTAGAAGCAAATAAGTACTACAAGTTCTGGATAACTGCAACAAATGTAGTAGGTTCAACTGATGGTTTGACAACTATAAGTAAGACTCTTAGGGTCGTAAAGCCAGTTTATGCACCAACTGCTCCAGTTATTTTGCCAAGTGAAGAATCGCTAGTCCAAGTTGAGTCTGATGTTAAATCACAGCTAGTGGTAAGATTTACTATACAAGATGAAACTGACAACGATGAGTTAGAGCATCTAGTTCATGTTTATAATGCTAGTGATGAAGAAATTTCCTTGCTTGAGACTGCTGCAACGTGTATAGGACGTAATGCTGGTTCTTTCTGCACAGCAACAATTTCTGGACTAAATCTTGGGGAAGTTTACAAGTTCAAGGCTGAAGTTAAGGTTGCTGATTCAGATATATCTGCAGTTTCAGCATTCTCTGAGAAATATACAACTGCATATAAGCCAACTGCTCTTAGTGTTGGTGCGTTCAGTCAGTCTGGTGCTGGTTCTGCATCAGTTTCATGGACTAAATCTACTTATTCAGGAACTAACCCAGCTTCACTAGGCTTCAGCGTGGACAAGTGGAATGGAACTGGGTTCAAATGTGTATCTTATGTGGACATTGCAGGTGAGTATGCACACAATTGTGGAGTAGACTCCAAGATAGCAATACTTGCAGATAAGGCGAACTCTAGGGCAACTGTTACTGGATTAGAACCAGGCGGTATTTACAAGTTTAGTGTATATGAGACTTCAATTGTTGACTTTACAGTTTCTGCTGCAAGTATACTCCAAATGGTTCCTTCTCCAAGTTTTGCACCTTCTGCAGTAACTGCGGATCTTGCTCCTGGTGAGTTAACAACGGCTAATATTGAGTTCCCTAAACTTACATGGGGTTCAGTAGTTGTTGATGGAAATCAAGTTACTATAAACTCAGATATTGGTTATGAAGTTCAGATTCGCTCGCATACAACAACTTCTGAGGGAGAAACAGCATATGGTAATTGGACAACCGTTTGCGATTATGTTGGTGCAGGTGATTTACCAAGTGGATTGACATTATCTAATGATACATATACATGTACAGTTTCCAATCTTGCACTTCAAACAGGCTATGATGTACGAGTAACTCCTAGAACAACTTATGGTTTAGGAACTGCGCAAGAAAAAACTCCAGCATTTGCCACTGCGCTTGATCCGTCTAGTATTGCAATACTTCAGGACCAAACAGTTGATGCATTTGGACATACCGCGCTATTTGTTACTTGGCCAGTAAAGACAGGTGTTTCCTATAACCTGAAACTTGCTGATACTACTGAACCTAATCAAGACATTAGCAACTTCAAGGATTCATCAATTCCACTGTTGTTTACAGGAACTAGTACATCTGCAGCTGCACTAAGTGCATCTGGTTGTTCAGTTGAAACTGCACCTTCTGGCGGGGTTATACTTTCAAATGCACAATATGCTGGTGGTAGTCAGTACATCAAGTGTAAAGTAACGTACGCTGCTAAGAGTGACAATTCTTCAATTACAACAACTGCAATTGTACCAGGCAACACTTATAAAGCAGCAGTTGAGGCAGTTGCAAATCCAATCTTTGAGAGTGATTATACAACTAAAGTTCTAAAGACACTTGGACAAGCAGAAGCTGTTTCTGGCACTACACTTGAAGAGAACCTAGGTTGCTATGTTGGTGCAAAACCAGCTCATGCTGGATCACGTGAGTGGGAAGAAAATGTTTGTTCATCTGAAAAAGTAGCTGCAATTGTTGCGAATCAGGGAAGCTTAGCAGCAGGCTCATATTTGCCATCACTCAATGTGAAGTGGAATCCACTAATGGATGAAATCAAGACTGGCGAATACCGCGACATCAAGTACCGTGTATACTATTACGATCTAACTGTTAATGCATCAAATATCACCTTAAATGCAGCAGGTGAGCCAATATCACACGATGATGTCAAGTCTTTGAATATCTACACACCAATAGAACATGAATTTGAGTCAGCAGATGGCATAACTGGAGTAGATTTGGGCGGTGTTTACAATTCAAAAGCTGCTGCACTTAAAGAAGGGCACAAGTATATGGTTGCAGTTATTCCAAGTGCAGATGGATTACAGGGCAAGATCAATCCTACAACTGGCGAAAGTGTCAACTACAAAGAGTTGGAGACAAAACCAGCAGATGTTACTAATCTTAATGTTGTTCAAACAAGTGCTTCTGAGTTGTTGATTTCCTATACACTTCCAGCAGGAACGCGCAATGAAGATCTAATTGCTTCTGAAACTGCATCAAACTATGTTGAAAGCATTATTGAACCGTCCATTTTGTATCAGGACAAATGGCAGTCTTCTTCATCTGCGCAGTGGTTTGGAACAACTCTAAATATCGGTGTACCAGTTTGTGAGATGAATATGGTAACTAACTTAACTAATTGTACTGCTACTGTTGGTAATTTTGCTCCAGACTATAAGTACAAGTTTGCAATTACATTTGGAAATAAGCACGGTTATTCAAATGAGGTTGTTTCAAATGAACTTCTAACACTTAGCGCTCCTCAGATTCAAAGATATACAGGCAGTGGAAATGAAGTTGCTCAGATTAAGCCAGTTGATAAGTTTGATGGCGTAAATGCATCAGTCGCATGGACTGAGCCAACAACCACTGCTAATGGAAATTCACGCGCAGGTTTAATTTCTAAGTATGAAGTTTATGCAATTGATCAAACAGTTCTCAATGAGAAGTTGAATAATAATACATGGTTAGAGAGTAACTGCACAGGAACTGGCGATAGTCCTGCAAGTGGTTCACCTGAGTGCCAGCAGAAGGCACTTGGCGAGGTTAAGAGCAGCTCGGTTAAAATAACTGTTGATGATCCTAGAAGTCCGTTAACTCTGGTTCCAAATCCAGCACTTGAAAGAACTAGTGGTAGAGCTGCAACAGGACCAAATGGTGAGGCAGCATATAATCCATATAGTGTATATGAGATTAGTGGGGACACTAGGCGCGTGAACTTCTTCAAGAATTCTACTGCATCTCATGAGCTGGTTATGGGACATACCTACACATTTGAGGTTGATGCATCAGCAGCAGTTGAAGGTTTTGCAGATGCTTCAATTACCATCGGACCTCTTTATACAGCATCTGCTCCGAAACTAGCGTCAAGTTCAGTCTACACACTAGATAGCAACTTGGTGATTCCATTGAACCTGCAACCAACTAGACCTCAAGATGAGCAAGTTTCTTGGAAAGCGTGGTATATTTCAATACCTTCAGAGTGTTCAGGACTAGCATTTACTGCAGCTGGTTCGTACCAAGTTCCATCTGCTGATGTTTTAGCAGCACTTGCTAATACTAATCCATGTAAAACAGTTGACTATACGAACTGGAAGGTTGCTCCTATTGAAAGTGGTAGTGTTATAATTCCTGGTGTTAGTGCAAGTTCAACAGTTGCTGTAACTGCGGCAGCTTCAAGCGACTACTATACTACAACAACTACAGCTCATAGTCCGTTTGAAACTGCAACATGGAGTGATGGACAACTTCTTAAGGCATTTGGTTATACTAGTGCAATCCGTCCGCAGATTGTCACTGATATTACAGCAACTGCTGGTACTGCAAACACCACAAATATCAACCTTTCATTTAACCAAACAAGTATTGGATCTGGAACTGATATTGCTTCAGAACCTAAGAATTATGCGAAAACTGACTTGCATTATCAAGTGCAGTATCGCAAGTGTGATGCAAGTGTATGGACAAATTATTCTACTGTGGTTGTTCCAACACAAGATCAGGCAACTAGTGGTGAAAAACTAACTACTGAAGTTGTTGGATTATCAGCGAATACATGCTATGAGTTTGGAGTAGTTGCATATGCGCAAAACACCAGCATAAATCCAGGTTCTGGATTAGGAAGTGCTTCAATGGCAAGTAGTAGTGTTGAGATTGCTCGGTATATTACTTCTGGATTTGCACTAGGCTCAAAACCTGCTGTTCATCAAGGAGCATCTGCAGATACAGTGACTGTTGATTGGGCAGCATCTGCAGAACCCAAGAACTTGAGTAGTTCAAACAACGCGATTATTACATATACAGTTGAAAAACTTGCATGTACAACTATTGAGGGTAATGTTTGTACAGGTTCAAGCGGTTGGCAAACTGTTGATGAACATGTTATTACGCCAAGTTTGCCGATTTCAGGACTAGAATTAAGCAAGACATACCAGTTCAGAGTTACTCCGCACATTGAGATTACAGGTTCTCCTGAATTTTCCACTTCTTCATACAGCCAAGTTGGAACTGCATTAACATCTGATTTGTTTACAGCACTTTCACTTCCTGCAAGTCCAACTAATCTTGTAGTTTCACAAAATACGCTCAGTGTAGACAATATCAAGATTGGATCTGCACAGTTACATTGGTCTGCATCGTCACTACTAGGTACTTATGCTCCAAATGTTGAAATTACATACGACATTTCGTGTTCAACAGATTCTGGAGCAACATGGGATGTATATGCTATTAACTTGCCTACAAATTCAGCTACTCTACAAGGTTTAACGCCTGGAGGAAAGTACCAATTCAAGGTGCAGGCGAAGGTTAATGCATTTAAGTTGGAGTCTGCTTTTGGAGTACCTGTAGCATTCAACTTAAGTAATATTCTTCAACCAGGTGAAATCGGCACTAGTGAGGTTCAAGGTTCATCAGCAACCATTAAGTGGACACAGCCAGTATCACTCCAGAACTACGAGGGCTGGGATAAACCAGATGGAGTTTCATACGATGTGCGCTTGTCAAATACAACAACTGGAGTTGAGCGCATGCAATCAATCGCGTATACTAATACTACTGCCGAGAATGGCAATTCAACTACATTCAACGCACTAGCGGATGGAAACTACTGTTCATCATACCGAATAGTTACTGCATCTGGTCCAGGCGCTTGGTCAGCATGTGGTGCGCAATTTACTAGAAACTCCAGTATTCCAGATCCTAGTATGCTAGTTCCTGCAGCACCTCATGTAAAAGATGTTGAAACTTCTGAGTATTACGAATTGCCAGAGGGTGCAACTACAGCAACTGTGAAATTTAAGCCAACTAATATTGATGGTGTACCAGCAGCAACTAGTTATACGATCAACTACGGATTACTTTCTAAGGGCACAATTGCTAGTGCACAAGTTAAAACAATTCAAACACAAGATTTGAGCAGTGTAGATGCACAAGGCTATTACACAGTTGAATTACCACTTAGTTCGTTCTCAAATCCTTTACCTGGTACTTCGTTCAAAGTCGAAGTTATTGCAAATAATTCCAATGGTGCATCTTCCCCTGTTTCTCCAACTGGTGATTTAAGCTCTGGAGCATCTTTCAAGACTTGCTCGCACTTTGTGCTGAAGTTCAATCTTGGTAATGCAGCTGGTCACATTACAGGGGATGCACCTGCGGATATCTTTGTTGCATATGACGAAGTTCTGAACTCATCGCAAATTAGTAAGGTTAATGAGGCAACTAGAAGACTTGAGCATAATAATGTAAATGTAATTAAATTCCAAGGTTGGTCTAAAGTACAAAATAGTACTAGTCCTGATGATTTCTGGTCGTTTAGTGAAAAAGGTTCAAGAATTGGTGCTAGCTCAATGACTTTGTACGGTGTTTGGAGTCTTGTTGATAAAGCAGAAGTTTTGCGCAAAGCAGCCAATGATCCAACTGGAATTTCAACAGATAATGTTTATAAGAACAACAAGTTACCGAACAAGAATTCTGCAACTAACCAAGATGCGGCTAAGGTTGCGGGCAAGAAGATTAGACTTATCTCTAAGAACGGTCAATCGATTAATTTGGATGATTCAATTAACACAGTTGACCTAAAAGTTAATGATAGCTTGATGATAAATGGTACTGGTTTTGATCCGAACGAGTATGTACTTATTCATCTTGAAGACGAAAATGGCAAGTTGGTAGATCAACATCAAGTACAACAATCAAGTTATTCATCTAGTAATGCACTTCCATTAGGAGTTGCTTCTGCTAGTCATCTAAATACAAATAATGTATCTGCGACCGTTGTACAAACCGCAAATGTGCAAGATGAATACAAGTCATGTGCGTCAACTGGTGGAGTTGTTCCATGCTATATGCAAGCGGATGAGAGCGGTTCAATTTCAGACCGAACAGTTCGCATAGGATCACTACTAGCTGCTGGTCAATACACCATGTATGGATTCGTAACTGCACCTGAACATACAGGTTCTGTAAACGGTTTTGTACCAGTTCCAGTTGTATATGCACAAGGACAGGTTCAGCCATCATTGTCCGCGGTTGTACAGGCAATTGTTGAAGTTTATGTCTCATCTGATGTGGCTCCAACTCCAACTCCAACTCCAACAGATGGTCCAACTACTCCAACTCCAACTAATCCAAGTGGAGGAACTGGTTCTTGGTGGGCATGTTTCTTGAACAACAAGTTTGTATCAGATTATATTACGCGTGAAGATTGCGTACAACATGGTGGTTCTTGGAAGTTCGTATTTGATGGCATCAACAATGGCGGATCTGGCGGATCTGGCGGTGGATCCAGCGCAATAGTTGTTGAGCCAGGTGGTACTTCGCCAAATGTTGTTATTAGCGGTGGAGGCGGCACAAGCAGCGCTGGTGGCAGTGTTACACTTGCACCTGTTGTTAACCCTGGTGAAAACATTATCATCAACCAAGTTCCGCAAGTTGATGCGAGTGGACAGCTTTCATATCCTGCAACAAATGTAGAACAATACTGCACATACAAGGGCATTACGAATGCTGATGAATGCGTGGCAGCAGGTTATCAGTGGGTTGATTTAACAAACTCAACTTCTCAATTCAACATCGCATATATTCTAATTGGATTAGGAGTATTGTTGTTATTATTCTTGTTGTTGTTATTGCTGCTCAATCGTAGGCGCAATAATAGCGTTATGAACATGTTTGAACAAATGATGCGTAGTAGATTTAGGCGGTAGTGGTTCATGAGTAAGAAAAATGGTCTGATAAAATACGGTCAAAAAGATAGTTTTTGGTCACGGTTTATTGAAAATGCAAATCGCAAGATGAATCCGAAGTCCAAATTTGTGGTATTCATTGAAGGGCGCGAGTTAAAAGGTCTTTATCTTGATGATTTACCTGCAGATGAACAGGAGTTTCTGGGGTATATACCATCTGAGAGGGCAGAAGCTGAGGCACAAGAGATGTTGCAAATGCAGCATGATCAAGAGGATCAGGCGCGTTTTGATGCAGATGATGCAGAAGATGCGCAGGTTGTTGAAGATGTAGATATAACTAGGTCTATACCGATTCTTCCAAAGCAAGTTATTCAACAAGAACAGCCTGAGGAGTTGAGAATATCCGCAGATGATGCAGTGATAATGCCCGTGAATAAGTTCTTGTCTGTACCTGAACTAGAAGAGTCTTTACCCAGATATGAATCTACATCTATTCCGTTGCAGACTAAGTCCGTGTTCAAGTCAATTCCAAAGTCTAGTGGATTAAATCGGTGGACAGATTTAGTACCTGCGCCCACAAAAGATGAAGTTGAAAAATCAAAGGAGAATTCGAATTCATATTTTGGTACATCAGTTGCAGTTCGTCCTGCAAGTTCAGGTGTAAAACGTCCTTCTTTTGGCGGCTGGGCAACGTTTGCGCCAGGTGTTAGAGTTGCCGCGCCTACAATTTCTGCACAAGTAAAACTGCCACAAGCACATATGCAAGTTGCTGATATTGCACACACTCAGGCTGCTGAATTTGCACGGTCTGCTGAATTTGCACAGGCTGTTAAAACAACGCAAATTCAGCAAGTTGATGAACTTAGTTCTGGTGCATGTAAATATTCAGCGCGTTTAATGGTGTCGGATATTTCTCGTATGTCTATTGCAAATGCGGATAGTGTTACAGTTCCATGGGGTGCACTTTGCCCGTCTGTACAAGAAAAGCTCAAATTAGCTGGTATTCATCCGAACAACTAGGTTTAAGGAGATTTTGATTTTGGTGAATAATAATGGTCGCAATGTTAAACTTTCAGCAAGTCAGCGGAGGAAGCTCGTTAGTTATCGAGATCAAAAGCGCATGCGAAATTTAGCTTCTAATTCTGCATCAAATGCCAAACAGCAGGAATTTTTGCCATTGTTTGACACGTCAGTAGCATATAAACCGCGCTCAACAAGTGGTATTAACATCGCAATTGGTTTTGTGGTGCTATTGATTTTTGCTTGTGTAGGTGCGGGTATATATCTTCTGCTTCCTAATATTGGTGCTAAAATAGGCATTTCAAACGAACATCTACCTCAGTATACTTCAACAACTAGTTCATCTACTGCTCCAGCTGAAGGTGGTAGTCCAACAACTGCAGATTCTTCAAAATCAACACGTATTGCAAACGATGTGTACAAAATCTTGCTCACTAAGTACAGTGTTTCAAATCTGAAAGATGTTGCTGCAAAAGGAGCACTTTCTCCTGAGGTTGCTGGTGTAATATCAACCATTTACAGTTTTGCGGATCGCGCGGATGGAGATGTGAGCATTAAAGTATCTCTAAAAGCTAGTGAAACAACTAAAGAAGTTCTGGCTAATGCTGCCGCAGTGATTTATGCTGATGCAAAGCCATCTACACCATCTTTGAAGACCATCTCAATTGCAACTGCAGACTCTTCTATAACGGTTAATTATCCATCTTAAAACCGCAATATACAACTTATCAGTATGAATATATAGAGCAGTTGTAGTATTTTTGTTATAACACTTGACAAAGCAACCTAAGTGTGGTATACTAGTTTGTGGTGCTTTCTGCCACGAAGGGATGCATCTGAATTAAGAATATAGGTTGTTGTTTGTCTAGTCGTTTCGTGGCGAAGTAGATAGAGTTAGGAGAGAGTAGACATGTCTACTAAGTTGGATTATATACATGATGAGATGAAACGTACGGATATACCAGATTTCAGACCAGGAGATACTTTAAAGGTAAATGTTAAGGTTGTTGAAGGTAATAGGTCGCGTGTTCAGGCATTTCAAGGGGTTGTAATTGCTCGTTCTGGTTCTGGAATACACGAAACTTTCACAATTCGCAAGATTTCATTTGGAATAGGCGTTGAGCGTAAGTTTCCAGTGCATTCTCCTTCAATTGATTCAGTAGAATTTGTAATGCGTGGTGCTGTTAGGCGTGCAAAACTCTACTATTTGCGTGATCTACGTGGTAAAAAAGCTAGAATTCGCGAGAAGAGGGATTTTACAACCACTAGCGATTCGTAATCTATAAGGATGATGATGGACGAAGACAAAACTAATGAGGATTTGCACTCGAATAAGTATTCTGAGCAGCTTGAATCTGTTTTGCAATCATTAGGTATTGACGAACAAGATGATGTTAATGGACAACTTAATTCTTCGTTTGCTCACCAAAATGTTGCTGACCCAATTGCTGATCTTGAAAACTCATTAACCGTTTTGAATCAGAAAAAGTTTTCGTCACTTTCAAATTATGCACAACTAAACGCGAAGTTGGATACACCTCAGAAGGATAATGCAACTGCAGATCCTGACTTGCTTTTTGCAACTGTTATAGACAAGACTAATAAAGCATCTCAGAGTGCAATTGAAACTGTAAATTCCCAAATTGATGCATTGCATAATGTTTCGGACACAGATTTTTCTGGTTCACTTGATAGATATGACGCATCTGTTAATTTACTACGAGATGGCTCTAGTAGCTTAAAAGATCAACTTCAAAATGAGCACAGCAACTCGGTAGATCAGGATGTTGTTTCTGAGCATAAGAATATACAGACACAAACACAACCAGAAATTACAAGTGCAGATGATGAAACTACAGGTAATGTAAATGAAGCGGCTGTTAGTTCATCACTTGCTAATTTATTAAACCAGGATGTTTCGGTACCAGTACCTGCACCAAATGAACATGCAGAGAAGAGTTTTATTAAGAGTTCTGTGTTGATAAATGCATATGCTGCAGCACCTGTTGCAGATACCATTGAGACTAAGGAGGACAATATGACGGATTATGAATATGACAGTAATCCCAATGATACAACAACATCTTCGGATTCGCCTGTAGAACCCGAAGTTACCAATTCACCTGTATCTAAGCATGGTGGAATTGAAATATCAAGAAAAGAAGTTCGTAAGGACTACAACTCAAGAGTTGCTAAAACATTTGTTAAGGACATTGTTATTGTTATAATTTCTGCAGTTATACTATCAGTTGTTATTAAGTCGTTCATTATACAGCCGTTCTTAATTCCAAGTTCTTCAATGAGCGAGACTCTGCAGATTGATGATAAGATTTTAGTAAACAAGGTCTCAAAACACTTCAGTAGTATTAAGCGAGGTGAAGTTATTGTTTTCAAGGACTCCAATGGTTGGACGCGTAATCATTTGGCAAACAGCAAGAATAAAGAGCCTTCAACATTTATTGGCGATGTGTTGAAATTTATTGGACTGAAGTCTGAAGATGATGAGAGTTATCTAGTTAAGCGAGTTATTGGAATTTCTGGCGATCATGTTTCATGCAAGGGATCTGGTGAGCCGATTTATATCAACAACAAAGAACTTCCGCGTGAGCCATATATCTACAAGGATTCAAACCCATCAGACAAGGCATTTGATGTTACAGTTCCAGATGGTATGTTTTTCGTCATGGGTGATAACCGTTCAGTTTCTGCAGATTCACGATATAATACTGATAAGCCAGGTAAGGGTTTTGTACCAAAAGATGATATCGTTGGAACTGTTTTTATGCGGTTGGCTCCAATGAGTCGATTAGGTACTTTAGATGATGGAACAAAGGTGTTTGATTCAATACCGAATCCGTAAGAGGTTAATTGTGCGAATATGTAGTAAACCAGAGTGCTTATACAAGGCGGTTGCAACTTTAACATTCAACTACTCTAAGAAGTTGGCGCGACTTGGGCATTTGTCTGTGAAGCACGGTTTAGGTGAATACGATTTATGTCCAAAGCATGCACAACGTTTGAGCGCACCTAAAACTTGGCGATTTGAAAAGCTTGTGCAGGAATTTCCAGAACCAGAACTTGCTCCAAAAACTTCACAAGCACCTAAATTGCCTGCGCAAAATACAGATACAAGTTTAACATCAGCTGTTTCTTCGCAAAAGAAGTCTCTTCGCGAGCGAGCACGAGCCAACAAGAAGTTGCAGGAAGCGAAACGTAAGCCAAAGAATTTCCCAGATGATGACTTAACTGCACTTATGAGAAGTGTGCGCGAAAACTACTCTTCTCCAGTAATTCCAGCTCTGCACCAGGGAACCAAGCGGAGGAATTTGGTTGCAGTTAGAACAGGAGAAACTTCGCAGACTATACCTGAGGTTTCGCATGACAAGTGAGTTCTTCATTTTTGACCTAGATGGTACACTCGCAAGTTCAAAAAATGCCATGAGCGAGGATATGACCAGTTTGTTGACTCAACTACTAGAAAAGCGAAGGGTTGCTGTAATAAGTGGCGGAAAGTATGAGTTGTTGAAGTTTCAGGTTGTGGATGAATTAGAAAAAGTTGATGCAAATTTGAGCAATTTACATATTCTACCAGTTTCTGGGACGCAATACCATATTTACAACAAGAAAAAATCCACAGATAGAGTATATGACCATAAAGTTCTTTATAAAAATGAATTTACTGCTTCTCAGAAACTTCAGGCAATTTCAGCACTTTTAGAGGTTGCTGCTGAACTGAATTTTTTGTGTGAAGTTTCTAGTGGAAATAGAATTGAAGACCGCGGTGGGCAGATTACTTTTTCCGCACTGGGTCAAAATGCTTCAATTTCCCAAAAAGAGCAGTGGGATCCAACTGGTTCTAAGCGGCATGAGTTGGCTATGCGTGTGCAGCGTCTTCTACCAGCGCTTGAAGTGCGTCCTGGAGGTTCAACTTCTGTAGACATTACGCAAATTGGAGTTAATAAGGCATATGGAATACGCAAATTGTGTGCAATTACAGGCACTTCACTAGATCAGTTGTTCTATACTGGAGATAAATTTAATGACGAAGGCAATGACTATCCAGTTATTGAACTTGGTATTGACTATTTAGAGGTTAATTCACTTGATGATACTAAGGCATTTTTGGAGGAATTACTTCAACAACTTGGAGAAAATGAGGCTATATGAAGCGAACACATGTACTTTCTTTTGAAATGATGCCGCCGCGGAGTCATGGAGCAGTTGAATTATTTTGGAGTTGTTCAAAGCAGTTGGTGGCACTTCGCCCTGATTTTATCTCAATTACGTATGGTGCAGGTGGATTTGATTATACATCATCTCTTGAGGTGATTACCAAGCTTGTTGATGATACGCCAGTTATTCCAATTGCACATTTAACTTGTATTAGAACGCCTAAAAGTGTACTAGAAGAAACTGTTAATGCATTCCTAGATGCTGGTGTACGCATGTTTTTGGCTCTACGCGGTGATGAACCGAAGGGCAAGAATTGGATACAGTTGATGACAAGTTCAGAACTTACGCATTTAATCCGCATGTTGGATAAAAAACGCCTCAGAAAGAATGCAGACAACAAGTTCAATGCTATTGCTAGGCCGCTGGTTGTTTGTGTTGCTGCATTTCCAAACGGAAACCCTATAACACGCACTACGATTGACCAAGAAGTTGACAAGTTGCTTGAAAAACAGGATGCTGGTGCAGATTTTGCCATCACTCAGGTTTATTACTCGTCTAGTGAGTTTGACAACTTCATGAAGAAGGCATCTAAAGCAGGTGTTCAAATTCCAATTCTTGCTGGAGTTTTGCCGACTTGGGAACCAGCAAGATTATTAAGGACGCAGAGTAATATAGGTGTTCAAGCACCATCAAAATTACTAGACCTGCTTGAATCTGCGCGTGATGAGGAAGAACAGCGCGAAATTGGGTTGCAGTTTTGGGTTGATTTAGCACAGAATGCTCTTGATTCTGGTGCTCCAGGTATTCATGCGTTTACATTCAACAAGCCAAATCCACCAACCTTATTAGCCCAGCGACTTGGTTTACTCTAGTACATAACATTCGCTTGGGCTTCCCAACTACTTGACAAGCGGGGGGGGGGGGGTGCTATAATAGACATATTATGGATTATAGGAGATGTGGTTGATGGACAAGAACGCGTATAGAAATAGCGAACTAGCTGAAAAAAACAGTGCGGAAAACGGCGCGGAAAACAGTGCAAGCTGTAAACAACTTGCGCAAGACAATCTGCATGTTGCTAAATCTAGCACAAGCATAAAAAAGCGCGCCAAAAACAGCTTACAGAAGAAGGATATGCGTAATTTTCGCAATTTTCATG
>JAIRWY010000086.1 GCA_031268675.1 Candidatus Ancillula glyptotermitis
AAGAAAGTGGAAGTTAGAGTAATTGAAAACCGTGGTCGTGATGTTTCTGCACTTTTAGTTGGTGCTGCAGATTTAGTTAACAAGTATGACCTAATATGTTATGTTCATGACAAGAAGAGCAGCTATATGTTGCCTGAAACTGTGGGAGAAACTTGGGGCGATGAACTCTTTGAGTGTAATTTATCTAGTGCAGAATATGTGCAGAATATCATCAACGAGTTCAGGCAAAAGCCACATCTTGGTCTTTCAATAGCACCTCCACCACATCATGCTGGATATTTTTTCTTGTTGAATGGAAACCACAACTGGGCAGAAAACTACTCGCCAACCGTTTCGCTACTGAAGACATTAGGGGCGCAGAATGCACCAATTAGTAGATCTCTTCCTCTGTTTGCGCCTTTTGGATCTATGTTCTGGTTCCGTACAAAAGCAATGACCAAGATTTTTAACAAAACTTGGAAATATACGGACTTTGATGCAGAACCACTTGGGCTTGATGCAACTATTTCACATGCAATTGAGCGAGTTTGGGCATATTTAGCTGCTGATTTGGGATACTACTCGATGATTGCAATTCCAGACAATTATTTTGCTGCAGAATTTGGAGCACTTGCACATTATCTACATGGAATCACTCCTATACTAGTTAAAAATAGAGTTTCTTTTGGACCGCCAAAGGTTATGTCATCAAGTTTGAAGGATTTACTTGGTGGACACTAATGCGCCTCAAACAACCAGAAAACCACGTGTCCATCAACAGTGTACAAATTCATGGAGATGTGGTATAATAGTTATACGAAGTAGTAAATAATAAATGAAAATTGGAGATAAGTCGATGAAGAATATTGGGCGTTTTGTAGTTGCAAAAAAAAGACTATTTGGTCATATTTTGCGCTAGTGTTGTAGTTATGCTGCCGCACCTTAGATCTACTTATCCGTTTATTTTTGATGCATATTTCCACTATAGCAGAATGCAGTTACCGTACTATGTCCTAAAAGAGTGTTTTACAGGTGAACATTGCCAAATTCTTCCACAGCTTGATCCTACTGTTTACAATAATTTTGGTTATGCAATAGCAGAATTTTATGGACCACTTCCGACATATTTTATCTCGTTTTTACGCCTGTTCATACCATCATGGGGGTGGGCACTTGCGCTCGCAAAGCTTCTATTTTGTTTTTTACCTGGTGTAATTGTGTACAAGTTCATTAAAGAGTTGATAAAGTTATCAAAATTTACAGCAGTTACTACCACCGTTCAATCTAGTTTAATACGAAGCTGGAGATTTTCAAGTTTTGCACCTTTAATTTCTGCAATTTTTATGGTTTTCTCATTTCCAGTACTTTAAGATAACTATTTTATTTGCGGGTATGGACAGCTTCTTTGAATGTCTGGGGTAATTTTAGTTATTTGGGGGGGGGTCCGTATATTTTCTCTAAATTCTTCACCAAATATTGAGGAGTTTGGGAATATAAAAAAATATCGATTTAACAGTATACTTATGATATCAATTGGTGCAACATCTATTGTACTTACGCACATGATTTTAACATTAATGTCTGCACTATTCTTGGTAATTCTTTATATTGCATTTGCATTTAGTTATAAAAAGGCGCAGTGAAATCGCTTTTTCAGTCTATATTAGCGGTAGTTATTGCATTTGGACTTTCAGCATATTTTATACTTCCTTTAATTTATAACATCAAGTCTGACATATACTTATTAACAGATTCACAGTTTCATAATACTCTTGCATGGAGCGATGGTTCTAATTTTTTTAATCAATCTATTCGCTTTTTTGATATATTTTTTACTACACCTAGAGAGATGCTCTCTGAGACGGCCCATGCCACAATTCCAAGTTTCACTTACATTCTAATAACTCTTGTTGCACTATTTGTATGGCTATTTAAAGTTGAGAAAAAGAAGAAAAAACAAAGGTTGCCGATTATTATCACACTTTTTTCGTTAATAGGTATTACAGATGCATTAAATTCAGTAGAGTTCGGACCTTTGATTGGCAGATATATTCCAAAAGTTTTCTACAGTGTACAATATCCTGGTCGTTTCTTTCTTGTGTCTTCTCTGTTTATGGTAGTTTTATTTGGAATACTAGTTGCAGATATTTCTGTTAGTAGAAATTCAGGCTTTGTAAAGAGTAACATAATAAAACCAGTTACATTTTGTGGCGTTTGCATAATGCTTTTGATGAATTCATATGTCGCTTTAAGTCATGGGGCTTTTGATCCACGAAATGTACTTACAGATAACACTGACTCAACTAAACATATAAATTACATAACACAAGTTGCAATTGGTGAATATCTTCCAAAAAAATTAATTTCAGGACACACTGACTATGATAAAGTTATTGAACAATATACACAGAACAATGATGGCTATGCTGCCACAAGAGAGATATACGATTATATTGAAAAGCGTGGAACCAAAATACTTCCAATAGAAGGTGGACAGGCGTTTGAGTTCCCAAAGATTTATTATCCCGGTTATAAGGCATATACAGTTGATGACACTGGAAAACGGCACTATCTGGGCGTAAAGGAGAGTCCGAATGGTCTGGTTGAAGTTTTTTCTGCACCTGAAAATGGACAACTGCAGATTCTGGATCCTGCGAAGATACACCTGTATTTTGGTTGGAGTAAAGCAACACAACTTGGAGTTGGAGTGACGGTTATAACAATTCTTGCACTTATAATATATGCGGTTAAATTGAGGACTACGAAAAAGGTTGTTGATTAACTTGTAGTTTGTTTATATAATCTACTATTTCGCCAAATTTCTTGTAGTAGACTTCCAACTATTGCGATATAAACCAGTGTTAAAAGCTGGAAAAGTAATCGACCGCTAGAGAGAAGATCAATAGTATTCATTGCTTTCGATATCATAGAGATTATAAGGCTATATATGTAAAAAAATAATGCATTCAGCGCAACTGCAATTCCAAAAAATTTTTTATTTAGCATAATCACTGCTCCCAAAACTGCAAAAATAGTGGCACTAGCAAAATATGCCTCATGTTGTGCTGGTAAAAAGAAATAGCATATTAGAGGACTAAGTGTTAGAAGAACTGGAAACTCTATTGCTGCATAATGTTCTTTTCTAACAAAACTTTTTAGGAAGATAAATAAAATGATAAATGTTAATCCAGTTAATGTTATTGCAAACAAATGAAAATCCTTATGGTTATTGGGCAAAAAGTTCCAGATTGATAAAGAATATGAATTCATCATAGCATTAGAGCGCTCTAGTATAGGCGTGACTATTGCATCTTTAAAACTACCGCCAGTAATTATATTTGGAAGACTACAGATAAGTAATGCTAAAAAACTGAAAATGAAGGGTTTAATTTTTTCATATAACGAGTCGGTCTTAAAGTTTTTCAAGTAGAACCAGATATACACAGGAATTAGGTATATTGCCATTAGTTTGAAACATGCTCCAACTATACAAAGAAACCATGCAGAACCAGTCTTCCTCTTTACGAAACAGAGTAAAGATAACAACATGAATGATAGGTATAAACTATCTGGTAAATTTGCCTTAAGAATATCAAGTAAAAATGCTGGAGAAAATAAAGTTGCACATGCAATAACCGTCGGAAGATAGCATGACTTTGGGCGAAAGTGCTTTATAAGAAAGAACATAGTTACAGCAGAAATTATGGAAAAGAATACAGCCATTGCTTTAATGTAATATTCTAATGGAAAATAGAGGTGTCCACCCCACCCCCCCCACATTTT
>JAIRWY010000065.1 GCA_031268675.1 Candidatus Ancillula glyptotermitis
TATAGCACCCCCCCCCCCCCCGCTTGTCAACTATTTTGTAGAATATTTTCATATTTTAGGAAATTCTAAGTATACTTGTAGTAAAAATTCCACTTGGTACAAGTCTACTTAGCAAAACACAAGAGTAAACTATTTTTCGCGCTATATCCCACAACTACATCTTATAATCTTGTTGTCGCCATACTTCATAAACAGCAATACTCGCAGCCACTGCTAAGTTCAGACTTCTTGCATCTGGCTGCATTGGAATGCGCAAGCTTTTGGTAATGCGCGGGTGATCTAAGATGTGTTTGGGCAAACCAGACGGCTCTGGACCAAAAAGTAGTACATCATCTTGCTGATATTTAACTTGGTTGAAATGTATATCAGTATGCGTAGTGAATGCGTAGATCTTTACATCTGAGTTAACAGTGTCCAGAAACGAATCAAAATCTTCATGAACAACCATATGTCCCAAATCATGGTAGTCAAGTCCTGCGCGCTTCAACTTCTTATCATCAAGATTAAAACCAAGCGGTTTGATTAAGTGCAGTGTACATCCAACAACCGCAGAAAGACGAATCGCATTACCAGTGTTGCCAGGAATACAAGGTTCAAAAAATACCAAATCAGTCATAAACTACATAACTTTAAAACACCAATTGTGAGTATCAGGCACAGTTCCCATCTGAATTCCAAGTATTTGCTTATAAATTGACATAGTAACTTCACCAGTAACATCAGGATTCCCAATCTGCACATTAAAATCATCACTAGCCAAACGCCCAATTGGAAATACAACAGCAGCAGTTCCACATGCAAACGCTTCTACAACTTTTCCAGATTTTATATCTTCAACAAGTTTTGTAATACCAATAGTTGTTTCATCAATCTGGATTCCATTATCCTTCAGAAGCTCAACAACACTTCTACGCGTTATAGAATCAAGAATCTGCCCATTAAGACTTGGTGTTTCAACATGACCATCACTATATACAGCAAAAAAACTCATACCGCCCAATTCTTCAACATTTTCCTTATTTGCAGCATCTAAATACAACACTTGCGAAAAACCTTTCGAATATGCCAACTCAGCAGGTTTCAACGACGCAGCATAATTTCCACCAGTTTTTGCCGCACCAGTACCGCCAGGTGCAGAGCGATAATAGTCTTTTGAGACCCAAATTCCAACAGGTTTAGTCGCCTTAAGATAACTAGCAACTGGAGATAGAATACAATAGTAGTCAACTTCATGTGCAGCACGCATGCCCAAAAACGGTTCTGATGCAATTAAAAACGGGCGGATGTACAAAGATTTACTACGATCATCTGGAACCCATTGATTACACTGTTTAACAACTGCAATTAAAGAACCTAGAAAATCTTCAACTGGCAAACTAGGAAGTGCTAGTCTTGAGGCAGAAGCATTAAGTCTAGTGGCATTCAGTTCTGGACGAAATAGCCAAATAGAGCCATCTGCACGCTTATATGCTTTAGCACCCTCAAATACTTCCTGTCCATAGTGCAAAACTGCAGCAGCCGGAGAAATAGATATATTCCCAAAAGGAACAACTTCATGTCCGCTCCAAGAACCTCCAATTTCATCAAGACCTAAATGTGTATCATCAGTTGGATTAGCCTTAAATTTGATATGAGCCATATAATCTGCAAAGACCGTACCAAAACTATTCGTACCCTCAGTTACTTCAGCTAATTGTGCACTTGTTTTTGCATCTTCATTTTGTACAATTTTGAATTTCTTCACCGCTTCGAGCGCTTCTGTATATTCTTTACTGTTCAACTCCATTAGTTAACCTCCTTAGGTTTATTCTTTGCTCCAGGCGGTCTTCCTCGCCTCTTCGGTTCTGACTTATCTTCTGCATTAACAACAGATCTAGGCTTATTTTTAGCACCAAGTGGTCTTCCTTTGCGCTTAGGAACGCTCGCATCAATAGCAATATCAGTTTTTTTCTGCTCATTTGATGCTGGAGATGTTTTTTTAACATTAACTACTGATTTTGCGGGCTTCTTATCTTGCTGTTTTTTAGGAACAACCTTTTTTCTTGTAGTATCATTAGAAGTTGTAGTTTTATGGCTAAAATGTTTTTTCTCCGCAGGTTTTGGAGTAATCTTTGCCTGTATAACATCAATTCCTTCATCTTCAACAAGTATCTTAGTCAAAAACTTCTTATCACCAGAAACGAAGGTGCTTTTGAAATTCTCAATAGCTTCTTCTAGTGCTGCATAAATGTTTTCGTTCAAATCTTCAGTTGCTCGAATCTTAGTAAGAATATCAGTCATTGAGTCCAAGTATCCAAGGAACTCATTTTCAAAATGACGAATTTCAGCAACTGGAACATCATCTAATTTACCATTCAAACCAGCCCAAACCATAACTACTTGTTTATCAAAACTGAACGGATCGTATTGTTGCTGCTTTAAAAGTTCTGTCAACCTTTCCCCTCTAGCCAACTGCGCTTTTGATGCAGCATCTAAATCACTAGCAAACATAGCAAACGATTCAAGTGACCTATATTTAGCAAGTTCAATCTTTAAGGTTCCAGCAACTTTTTTCATAGCTTTTGTTTGTGCTGCTCCCCCAACTCGTGAAACTGAAATACCTACATCAACAGCAGGTCGTTGGTTTGCATTAAATAAGTCAGACTGCAAAAATATTTGCCCATCAGTAATTGAAATCACATTTGTTGGAATATATGCCGAAACATCATTTGCCTTAGTTTCAACAATTGGTAGTCCAGTCATCGAGCCACCGCCTAATTCATCACTAAGTTTTGCACATCTTTCCAATAAGCGAGAATGAAGATAAAACACATCACCTGGATACGCCTCACGACCTGGTGGACGACGAAGTAGTAACGAAACTGAACGATATGCATCTGACTGCTTAGAAAGATCATCAAAAATAATAAGAACATGTTTACCATTGTACATCCAGTGTTGTCCAATTGCAGACCCTGTATATGCTGCTAAATATTTAAAACCAGCAGAATCAGATGCAGGTGCAGAAATAATAGTTGTATATTTCATAGCATCAGCATCTTCAAGTGCAGCTTTAACAGAAGAAATAGTTGTACCTTTCTGCCCAATTGCGACATAAATACAACGTACCTGTTTTGTCGGATCTCCAGTTTCCCAATCGCTCTTTTGGTTAATAATGGTGTCAATTGCAATTGCTGTTTTACCAGTCTGTCTATCTCCAATTATCAGCTGTCTTTGACCACGCCCAATTGGAGTCATAGTATCAACTGCTTTAATTCCTGTATGCAGTGGTTCAAAAACGGACTTTCGATCCATAACACCAGGTGCTTGAGCTTCAAGAACTCTATTGCCTTCAGTTTTAATCTTGCCTAGACCATCTACAGGATTGCCCATTGCATCAACAACACGCCCCAAATATCCATCTCCAACTGGAACAGAGAGAACTTTGCCAGTTCTGCGAACTTCTTGCCCTTCGTCAATACCTTCAAAATCTCCAAGAACAACAACCCCAATTTCACGTTCATCAAGGTTCATCGCTAGTCCAAGTGTTCCATCCTCAAAGCGTAGTAATTCAGAAGCTCTAGCGCTTGGAAGTCCAACAACATGCGCAATTCCATCACCAGAGGCACTGACATGTCCAACCTCGTCCATCTGTACTGCATCTGTATTGAAATTCTTAATAAAACCATCAAGTGCTTTGCGAATATCGCTAGTACTTATCTTTACATCCATCATTTTATCCTTTTCCCACCTACACCTTAAATTCCATATCAAAATCACTTTTAAACTTGTTGAATGTGTTTAGTAGCGTTAAATCAAAAACCTCATCTTCTACAGAGATTTTTAACCCACCTAGTACAGTTTCATCAATTATAATGTTCAACTGAATATCTTTCTTGTACTTTTCTTTGCATAATTTTTCCAACCTGTTTATCTGCACAAGACTAGGTTTAACCGCAACAACTGCATCTACTATTTGTGTAGACCGAGTTCTTGCCATTTTCTTTATAATTCTTTGCAAACTTAGAAGATATTTTTCACCATCAAGCATAGCAGTTGCATATTTAGCGAGTAGAATCGTTACAGAATCTAATTTAATTCCTATTTTTGACTTATCACCGAACAGTTGATCAATGATCGCAATTCTACTTTCTAATGGTTGATTTGATGATGATAAAATCTCACGCAAACGAACAATATTTGAATCTACTTTTGATAAATCCTTAAGATTAACCACAAGCTCAAATAATTCTTGCTCAATTCGTTCTAATTGTTTAGTTGGATTTGTATCTTTAGGTTCTCCATTTCGTGAATGTACAGAAATAATGCAACTTGTAAAGCAAAATTCTCCTATAGCAATCTGTAAATCTTTGGGTCTTGACCATTTATTAGCAACAAGTTCAGAAAATATATCAATTGTTATTTTTTCAGGTTTTAGATTCTTTACAATTCTTTTTGCAAGAGTTTGTTTATCTATAGTACTTCTATTTGGATCAGTTAGTTTTTTTGCAAGTAATGGATACACCTCAAGCGTAAATACCAACTCAAAAAAATCTTCAGCACACTTGAAGTTGATATCCGAGCTTAAAGTTTGTATAGCACTTGAAAACTTCTGACCAACAAGCGAGATGGAATCCTGCGAAGTTCTAGCCAAACTCAAATGGGTCATCGTTATTAGTCCTCCGCCTCATCTTTTATTCGCGGTTTTGCTAAAAATCTTCCAGTTTTAGCTTGCTCAAATTTCTTAGAAGAGATCCTTTTAACTGTTGTATTTTTATTTACACTAGTTTTTGAATTTACACCAGTTGTTTTAGGGCTACTAGCTTTACGATTGCGCACTGCAACTGCATCATCAAATACATCATCTTTGGAACTATTTTTGAACTTGTCTAATGCATCATCAAGAATTTTAGATTGTCGCTCAGTATTTTCTACTCCTTTTTGCAACATGCGTTGAGTAATTGACATTGCTAATGAACCAACTTCTTTCTTTAACAAATTCTCAGCTCTCTTGCTCTCTGATGCAACTGCTTGATATGCGTTTTTAATGATAAGTTCAGCATCATTGGTAGCCTTAACTTTTGCAGAATTTACAATATGTACAGCTTGACTTCTGGCATCATCTTTAATCTTTGCAGCCTCCAACTTTACATCCTTTATTTGAGATGTATAGTCAGCATACAACTTTTCAGCATCTGCTTTGATTTTAGTTGCATTTTCAATTTCACCATCTATTTTTTCCGAACGCTTATCAAAAACATCATCCATTTTTGGTAGAACAAATTTGTAAAAAAGAAAACCCAAAATAGCAACAACAACAAAAGACCACAAAATCTCAGAGGGCGCTGGTAGAAATAAATCAATACCTTTATGCTCATTTTCGGCGAAACTGTTGTGGAAAACCACAGAATAAGCAGTATTCAAAATAGTTGACATAATTTTCCTTTGAAACTAATTAACCCGCAAACAAGAATCCTGCGACCAAGCCCAGAAGTGCCAAAACCTCAATAAAAGCAACACCAATAAACATAGTAGATTGTAATTTACCAGCAATCTCAGGTTGACGAGCCGTACCTTCAATCGTTTTACCAATCATAACGCCCAAACCAATACCAGGACCAATGGCAGCCAAACCATAACCAATAGTAGCAATATTGCCAACAACTTCAGCACTTAACATAATATATGTCCTTTCCATAAAATACGATAACATCATTATACCACAATTCTTTTTTTAAGGTGTGCATTTTAACTATTTTTATGATATAATGCATCTGGATGAGTTGTTTGGGCAATCGCGTGTTTTTCACGAGGAACTTCTGGACTACATAGAACAGCGTGGTTGTTAACTGCAACCGAGGGTGACCTTAGGGAAAGTGCCACAGAGACTATACCGCTTTTAGTGTGCAAGTACAAAAAGCAAGGGTGAAAAGAGTTGGGGTAAGAGCCCACAGCACACATGGTGACATGTTCTAATTGTAGAATTTATGTGAATGGTAAACCCCACGCGTAGCAAGGTCAAGCAGAATTTAAGGTTGTTCGCTCAGTAAATTCGGGTAGACCGCTTGAGCCTATGAGCAATTATAGGCCTAGATAGATGATTGCCACCAGTTATGGTACAGAATCCAGGGTATAGAACAACTCATCCAATTCATTTTCCAGTAACAGCAAGTTAATTTGACTTCAAAAGAATTATTTCAACAAGGAATCCCAGTCATGGTCAATTTTTATATTTTCCGCATCACCATTTAGTGTAATTCCTCGGTATTTCGGATTTCCAACAATAAATGCATCAACATTCTCAAATGCATCGGTATTTGGCATAGTATCTGGATGTAGCCACATATTGTCGCGCAAACTATCACCAAGCTTTAAACTTATCTTTTCCCAGAAGCTCTTATATTTCCCGTACAAGGAAAGCTTAGGTCTAGTACCCAATAACTCTTCAGATGCAATTTGAGGCTCTGAATTACTTGTGCGGTTTCTGATGAATGCCTCTTGCATTTTTGTCAAATTGTGAATATGCGGTGCTCCAGCTCTAAATACTGCATGATCAATCCAAGTGTCAATAAGAACTAGCAGTTGACCCAGTTGTTCTTTTGCTTTTTTAGTAGTTTCGCTTTCTTCCTGATTCAATGAGCCGAACATTTCACTTATGTTCATACTAGAGGAAGTCTCGTTATCAATACTATTTATGAGAGTATTTAATCCATCTGTCATATTTTCAAGCAGAATAAGTGCATAACCACGAATCCAAGGTGCCGCATTGAATAACCTAGCACCAGATGCTTCTCGTAATGCTAAAAAACTAGTAGCTTCATCTAAATCGACAACTGCTTCTTTGGCAAATTTGCGAACATTTTGCGGTATTAGAACTTCTTGATTATCAAGAAGAGGAATCAAAAGATCAGTACTACCAATAGCGCTCTTGGCAAAACTACCGATTGTTGAACCAAATTGAGATGATAATGTAGTTGAAACGATGTTATTTAAAACACTACCCATCTTTTTAGGATCACCAAGTGGTAGCATGCCTTGAAAACCATTCATATTGAAGCCTAACATACTCTTATGATCTGCATTCTGCGCATCGTCGGAACCTGTATTCATTTCATCAAGAAAGCCCTTAATGTTGTCATTTACAGCAGATGAAGCAGCTTTAATACTAGGATTTATTATTTTCCCCCATGTTGGTAATGTCAACTCTAGCCATGATATTGTAGATACGATTTTGGATGACTTAACTGGTTGAAATTCAATCGCTGAATCCAACCACAAATTAGCAGCACGTAAAGATGATAAAAATTTTTCAGATTCGAGCGCTGATACACTTGAATTATTCATACTACCAATCTTCTCTTTTGCAGATTTTAGCAACAAATCCTCATTAACCAACCCATCTAGGTTCTTAGTTAATATATTGTCAAAGAAATCCTTCATAAGACTACCAAAATTTTCTGGAATTTCAAAATTTGAGCCATTTGTGCCGAAGTTTTTTGCAAAGTTATTCATGATATCATCTGGCGAACCACCGTGACGACCACCTGCATTCAAACTATCTGACTTTTCAGACTTAGAGCTATCTGAGCTCATCTCTCGCTCAACTTTCTCTTCCACTCCATCAAGAGAGTCATCAATGAATTTTCTCAACTCATCATCATCATTTGCTTCCATACTGATTCCTTTTGTGATATACTATAATACATGCAATATCATTATACCACAGAATCAAATGGATTACTAGTAAAAGTGTCAAGAATTATAGTTAAAGTTACACTTGTGGCTGTTTTACTACTACCATCGGCATATTTGATTGAAGTTCCAGGTTATACTTTTGATGTACTTGGCAAATCAAATGACAAGAGCTTAATAAAAATAAACGGTGAAGATAGTCAGAATAATGCTCAAAATGGAAAAATACTACTACTAACTGTTTTATCTAGCGGTGGACCAATCTCGTATGTACCAACTGCTAGATTATTGCCATCATTACTAAAAGAAGACCAAACAATTATGCCATCTGAAGCTGTTTATCCTCCGACATATAGTACCAATGATTTGGAAGATGCAGAAATTCAAGAAATGCACACTGCACAAGATAGTGCAAAAGAGGCAGCTTTGGAGTTCATAAAAAATAAGACAGGACAAGAATATACAGAAAAAGTAGAGACGCAGATTGACAATGTTGGCGGTCCATCAGCTGGACTTGCATTTGCTTTGGGGATTTTACAAAAAAGTGGAAAATTCGACCTTACAAAAGGTAAAATCGTTGCAGTTACTGGAACGATTGACCAAAATGGGAATGTTGGTCCAATTGGAGGGATTAACCTGAAACTTGAAGCAGCAATTAATGATGGAGCGTCTGTAATGATTCTACCAGAGAAAAACTATCAGGAGCTTGATACTAGCAGAATTCCTAAAAACATCCGCATAATTCAAGTAAATTCACTAGAAGATGCAGTAAATGCACTATTAGAGGCATAATCAAAAATATGTAGACATGAAAAAACCAAATACAGAAGAACTTTCCATATTTGGTTTTTTCATTGTACTACTACTTAACAGCAGCTTTAAGAGTGTTACCAGTCTTAATACGAACAGTCCTACCAGCAGGTACATTTATTGACTCGCCAGTGCGAGGATTCTTCGCAGTACGAGCTGCAGTATCCTTAACTTGTGCCTTAAAAATTCCAGTGATTCCAAATTCGCCATCACTTACAACTGCTTCAAGAAACACATCGACAAACGCATTAAGCCCACGCTCAGCGTCAGCTTTTGAAAGCCCAGCCTTCTGTGCAATCTTTTCAACGATATCTATTTTATTTAGCGCCATTACATTCTCCTTATACTTTGTAATATTATTATGATAAACTTGTGTTTAACATAATAATATTATAGCACATATTTTAGGGAAAGTGTGGGATTTTAGTAAAATTTTGTATTTTAGTTAAAATAAAATTGTGGAGGAATTTACTCCTCCACAATAATAGTTCATGTAAGATAAGTTATTTTTTAACTAGTTGGAGCATATTCATCAATTTCAACATCTCCAAAAGTTGCAGACATAAGAGTGCGCAACTCCTTAATCCTGACTGTAATGCCTTGCTCTTGTTCAGTAAGCTTCTCAACATTTTTGCGTACAGACTCAAGTTCTTCATTGACAGCAGCACGACGTTCACGCAATTCTGTTTCTGCACTTCTACGCGCATTCTCAATTAAGTCATCAGCCTCAATTTGGGCTTTATGTCTAACTGCAACATCATATTCATCAACTTCTTGACGCTTTGTCTCTGCTGAAATTATAATTCCATGTGCTTGTTCTTGTGCTTGTGCAAGCGATAATCGAGCATCTTCAAGAAGCTTTGAAATCTCATCAGAAGCAAATTTTCTCTTTGCTGCAATTTCCAAGTGTGTTTGTTCTAGCAATTTTGCAGCATCATTCTTCGCAACTGCAAGATCTGATTCTGCCTGCTCTATTAGTTGACGTGCATCAATTTGTGATTTATCAAGACGATCATTTACTGCACGATCTGCATCAGCGAGAATTGTCTCTGCTTCGCGACGCGCAGACGATACCATTGAAGTTGCTTCAGCTTCCGCTTTTACAAGTTTATCTCTAGCAGCCTCAATCAACTCACGACTTCTCTCAGTTGCTTCAGATGTTTTTGCAAGTGCCTCTTTCTCAGCAGTTGCTCGTAAATTTGCAACTTCTGTCTGTGCCAACATCTTCAAATCAGAAACTTCTCTTTCAAACGTTGCTCGCTTATTATCTTGTTCTTGTTGTAGTGCTGCTCTGGCATCGCGCATTTCAATAGCAAATGACTCTCTTTGCGAGGCAATTTGAGCTGCGACTTTATCAGTAATATCTTGTGCCTTTGCCTCAGCTTCCTCAACTATCTGTATAGCCCTACTTTCAGACTGTTCTGAAAGGCTATTAACCTTAGCTTGCACAGACTCTAAAAGCTGATGTGCTTGTACTTGCGCTTCTTGAACAATAGACTTAGCATGTGCCTGAGCAGCACTAACTCTTTGCTCTTCCTCTTCTTTTGCGCGTGATATCATATCAGCAGAAGCTGCTTCAGCAGAACGCAGAATTTGCTGTGCACGAGCACCCAAATTAGAAAAAGACGGTCTATCTGATTGTGCAAGCTGTTGTTTAACTTCAGCTACTTCTGTTGAAAGTTGTATGACTTTAGACTCAGCATTCTGAGCAGCATTTTTTGTTCTTAGTAATTCATTACGCAAAGCACTTTCTGTACGCCGAAAATCACCGATCAATTGATCAACTTGATCTCGATTATACCCACGTGCCTGAGTCCCAAGTGTTGGAATTCCTACACTTGAACCTTGCCCATTCTCTTCAGGGGTCATATCCAATCTCCTTATCTTACATTTAACAGGTACATTGTATTATAGAAATACAATGATTAACTTAGTTTAGTATATCACATTTTTTTTAATCTGTCAAGTTTTACTGGACAAAAAAACAAAATTCTTACATTTTGCTGTTGTCTTACTAAATAATTACCAAATTGTTAAGTATTAAAATCAATTATTAGTAGTAATCGCACCGTTAAGTCTGCGTAAATCTGCGAGATCTGCAAAATCAATAATAACCTGTCCTCGCCGTTTACTAAGTTTAACATTAACAACGGTATCCAAGTACTGTGCAATATCACTAGCAATTGCTTGTAACTCTTCAATTTGACTACTCGTTGTATCTATAGCCTTTTTAACACCAATTTTTAGATTATCTTCTAGCGGTTGAAGTGATTCAAATAATGCAACTTCTTCTTCGGTTTTACGAACAGAAAGACCTTGTGCAACTATGCGAACTGCTAGCTCCTCCATTTGCTCAATGCTCTTCAATCCCAAAAGTGCACGCGCATGTCCAGCAGAAATCACATTTGATGCAACTTGTCGCTGTATTTTTGTTGGTAGTTTCAGTAATCTCAACGTATTGGTAATGCGAGGTCTAGATCTTGCAATCTTTTTGGAAAGCTCTTCTTGTGTAATAGAAAAATCATCAAGTAATTGCTGATAAGCGGCAGCTTCTTCAAGTGGGTTTAAATCCACTCTGTGTAAATTTTCAATTAAAGCTTCAGATAATAATGCATCATCCTGAACTTCGGCTATAATTGCAGGTATTTCCTTCTTCTGCGCAAGAACAGATGCGCGATACCGTCTTTCTCCAGCAACTAATTCATATTTTGGATTTTTTCCAGTTTTGATTTGTCTTACTCTAATCGGCTGAATTACACCAAACTCCTTAATACTAGCTGCAAGTTCAGATAGGAGTTCATCATCAAATTCTTTTCTAGGATTGTTTTTATTTACCTCAATTGCATCAAGCGGTATATTATCAAAAGATACACCATCAATTTTCTTGAGCGGTTGGCGGACATTGGCTTGTCCTAATTTTGGCAACTTATTTTCTAAAGGTGCACTATTTTTATTCGTGACAACACTATTCAACTTAGGAATTTCTACTGGCTTAACATTTACAGAATCTGCACCTGGAATTAGTGCTCCTAGACCTGTTCCCAATCCTCTTCTCTTAACCATCTATACCTCTCTTTGCTAATTCTAACGCAGCTTCTCTGTATGCAAGTGACCCAGTTGACCTAGGATCATAGGTTATAACGGTTTCTTGATGGCTTGGAGCTTCAGAGACCTGTACATTTCTCGGTATAACCGTGTTAAAAGTCTGATCTGGGAAGAAATTCTTCACCTCAGTATACACTTCACCTGATAAGTTAGTCCGTCCATCAAACATGGTGACAAGTGCAGATGTTATTTTCAGATCTGGATTATATCTCTGCTTTACTAATCTCACTGTATCGTTTAAAAGAGCAAGACCCTCAAGTGCATAGTATTCAGCTTGAATAGTTACCAATATTTCATTAGCTGCTGTCAATGCATTTACAACTAGAATTCCCATACTTGGTGGACAATCAAAAAAAATGTAGTCATAATATACACCTTCAGTTGCAAGGTGTTTTTCTACTGCTTTTTTCATTTGAAATTCTTTACCTTCAACATTTGCAAGATATAAATCTGCACTTGCAAGCTCAATTGTAGAAGGAACAACAGAAAGTAAATCTATTTTAGTATTCTGTTTTATACACTCTGAAATTGGCAAGTTATTAACTAGGACATCGTACGATGATGGTTTACGTGCATCTCCATGTGGAATTGACAAAGCAGTTGATGCATTTCCTTGTGGATCCATATCAATAACCAACACTTTCATACCTTCTAGTGCTAATGATGCTGCCAAATTAACAACAGTTGTCGTTTTCCCTACACCACCTTTTTGGTTGGTGACAGAAATTAGGCGTGTAAACTTGGGGCGAGGAAAAACAGAGTGCTCCAATCTATCCCTCGTCTTTACATCATCTGCTAATTGGGCTGCAATCGGGCTATCTCTAAAATCAAAATTTCCAAATTCTGCAGCCATCCTAGATGGTATTGAATTCATGCGTACATTATATCATACTTTCGCATAAAGAGCATGAAGTATTACAGTATAGACAAAATTACCATTTTCGTTAACTAGCGCATCTCATGGCAGTTTATGCAGTTACTTCTACCTGTTTGTCCAGTTTAGCTCAAATAGTCTGTTGAAATTCCTTGTTCAAGTATTTTCTTTGCCCATTCTTTTGCCCCAAATAGCGAATGCATTTTATAGGTTCCACATTGTTTTTGCGAGCGACCAGGTACATCTTCTTCATCAAACTCTAATAGTGCTTCAAATGCCTCAGTTATAACTACTGCAACTTGATTAACACTAGGTTCTCCCCAGAAAACTGCATGAAATCCAGTCAAGCAACCAAAGGGGCTGATGTCAATAAGTCCCTGTATTCGATTCCGCACAAGTCCTGCTAGACAATGTTCAATTGTATGTATACTACTGGGGTCCAGATTTGACACATTTGGCTGACTAAGGCGGATGTCAAAGTTGCTTATTACATCACCATGTTTACCAGACTCGCGCACGATCAAACGAACATACGGTGCCTTTACTGCATCATGATCCAACTCAAAACTCTCAATACTAGCAAGAGTTTCTACCATAAGCACCTCCAAACTGCTTCTACTACTTATATAATACCACATTTTTGTCCACATGTCAAGTTTTATACTACCACCTCTACTTGTACATGGTAATAACCAGCACTGCATCCTAATAAGAAGTAGGACACCCTAAAAAGTAGCACTTTATGCAAGAAGTAGCATTTATCACCATGCTTATACCTCATGAATTATACATCATGAAGTCTAAAAAAGCCTGTTTTCCCCTTCAAAATAGTACATGTGTATATAACACACATAAGCACCTTAAATCAAACCACGTGCTTATAAATAGCCTTAATGAAGGTCTAGGTTAT
>JAIRWY010000100.1 GCA_031268675.1 Candidatus Ancillula glyptotermitis
CTTCTCTATTATATAGTTGGTTTTTCATAAATATATAACGTATCATAGTCTCAATTTTTTGGGGGCGGACATTCCGTAATATTTTTTTTAGGGCGGACATTCCGTAATATTATTCACAGCGGATGTACTATTACTTGACATTTGCATCAAGTTGTGCTATACTGGTGGTATCTGGTTCACCGTTGTTGTGTAATGAAGTGTTGCACGCGGATCCAGTGTAATTGACAGGCGGTAGTTATGAAAAAGGATATTCATCCAGAATATGTTGAGACAAATGTTTCGTGTTCGTGCGGTAATAGTTTTGTCACGCGTTCAACAGCAACTTCAGGAGAAATACGAGCTGATGTATGTAATAAATGTCATCCATTTTTCACTGGAAAACAGAAAATTTTGGATACAGGTGGACGCGTTGCCAAATTTGAGGCTCGTTATGGTAAATTGGCGAAAACTACCAAAAAGTAATTACCAATGACTTCCGAGGATGAGCAGTTTCCTGTTGCGCAAAAGGCACTTGAAGAGTTTGCCGATATTGAACAACAACTGCAAAGCCATGATGTTTTAACGGATCAGAACCTTGCTCGTCGGTTGGGCAAGCGATACTCTGCATTAAAACAGGTTGTTAATGCATATAAAGCATGGAAAACCCTCAATGAAGACTGTATCGTTGCTCGTGACTTGGCAAGAACAGACCCAGATTTTGAAGATGAAGTTAATGAGATAGTGCCTAAATTGAACGATGCTCGCATATTGCTTAACAATGTTCTAATTCCGCGAGATGAAGACGATACTAGTGATGTAATTGTAGAAATTAAAGCTGGTGCAGGTGGTGAAGAGTCTGCGCTTTTTGCTGGCGATCTACTACGCATGTACCTCAAATATTCTGAAAAGCGGGGTTGGAAAACACAAATCATGGATACAACTGAAACTGATATAGGTGGATATAAAGATGTTACGCTAGCAATTAGAAATACAAATCTGGAAATTGCACCTGCTGATGGCGTTTGGGCAAACTTGAAGTTTGAGGGAGGCGTTCATCGCGTACAGCGTATTCCAGTTACTGAATCAAGTGGACGCATTCATACTTCAGCAACTGGTGTGTATGTTTATCCTGAGCTTGAAGAAGATGCAGAAATTGAAATAGACCAAAATGATTTGAGAATTGATGTATTTAGAGCAGGTGGTCCAGGTGGTCAGTGTGTTAATACAACAGATTCTGCAGTTAGAATTACGCATATACCTACTGGAATTGTTGTATCAATGCAGAATGAAAAATCACAAATACAAAATCGTGCTGCTGCTTTGAAGGTGCTTAAATCGCGTTTAATTGCGAAGAAACAGGAAGAAGAAGCTATAAAGAACTCTGATATGCGCTTGAATCAAGTAAGAACTGCTGATAGATCTGAACGCATTCGAACCTACAACTTTCCAGAAAACCGTATTACGGATCATCGCAGTAACTTTAAGGCATACAACTTGGACCAAGTGCTAAACGGTGACCTTGATGCAGTAATAAACAGTTGTATAGAACTAGACGAAAAAACACGCCTAGCAAATGCCTAAAACTACAGTAACCCAAAACTGCAATGATGTAGATATATCGCAAAAAACCAGTTACTAAAAACCAAGCATAGCAAACGCACTACATCAAGATGAACTAAGCATTCGGTCTATTACCGTGGTTAGCACCCTTTTTCTTTCTACTTCTACGAAGTCTTCCTCTTTTACTCATAGTGTATAGTATATCATAACGTATTATAAATGTCAAGTACTTATACAACTAAATGCGTCAAAGACACTCTAAAACAACATGTTCAATGATTTACTAGATAAAAACTGCACTAGAACTATAGCCTAACCTTCCACAACTTAAGTTTTAGTTAGCTCAATGATGAAATTTTTAACATCATCTTTATCAACTTTTATAACTGAACCAAGAACTGAATTATAATAATCAGCATCTTCAATTGGAATTGTGTCCATATAACCACTAGGTGAAGTCGCACTTTTGAAATAGGTTATAAACTTGTACATATCCGTTATACTGGTGTTTTCATCAAATGTTAATGTTCCGAGAGCAGATTTAGCAACTTCTTTGAGCTTGAATATATTCCATAAGTTGCCTAAATTTCCACTCGTTACTAACTCAGTTGATTTAGCCGCAAGTTTTTGAACAACTGTTCGTTGACGGAGCATCCTTCCTATGTCTGAAAGCGGATCTTGATGCCGCATTCTTGAATATGCAAGTGCTTCAGCACCATTGACATCTTTACATCCTGGTGTCCAAACCATTCCAGAATCGTGATCATTGACTTCTTGGTCATAACATAAATTGATTCCGCCTAGTGCATCAGTAAGTTGTGCAATTCCATCAAATCCAACTTCTGCATAATGATCAATTTTAAGTCCAACTAAATCCTCAACCGTTTCTACTAGCAACTTTGCGCTACCATAACTATATGCTGCATTTATTTTTGCCCAAACTTCTTCTACTTCTTCACCTGGATGAGCGAAAATGCCATTTTTATCAATAAACGGTGGTAGTTCAACCATTGTATCGCGTGGAATTGAAATCAACGAGTCTTTTGTGGCTGTGTGGATAAGCAACATAATCGTATCGGCTCTTGCACCTTCAACATCTGATTGTGCTTCTGCGGATCTACCATCATTTCCGACTATTAGAAAAGTCGATGCAGCAGAGTTATCCTTCATCATGCTTAGTGCATCTGTTCTAATTATTGATGATTTCAATGTGCTATATGTGTCAATTAACCAATATGCTATTGCGCCAACAAATAGCAGCAGTACTACCAGAACTAGCCCTATTATTCTTTTTATACGTCGTAGTATGAACTTCCTTGATTTATTGCGGTTTTTGCCTAACTTTGCTACAGGTTCATTACCTCTTCTAGCCTGAGAATCTCTCGCTGTTTTATAATCTAGTTTTTGGTAATTTTGAGGTTGTTTACTGGTTGTCCTTGCATTTGTTGCTTCTACTATATCTGAAGATGAATCCACAGACCTTCTAATCGCCTTGTCAAAACTGCTTATTTTTCGTGGAGAACGCGATATTTGAGCAGGACTAAAAGTTGGTGGCTTGAAATTTCCATTACTTTTATCGGTTCGATTAGTAAACTTATTGTCATTCATGAACTTACATTATACCACATTTTTGTATTTTTGTAAAAGTTTTACACAATTACTTGCAAAAAATATCATATGTGTGCTATACTATAAGTATAGTATGATTTTATGGCGAAAGGGTTGCTATGGGCGAAGTTCTTTTAAAAGGTGTTGATACACCAAAAGGCGTTGATGAAGTTAATGATATGGTACCGAAAGCACTGGTTGCGTTGGATGCTTTCCGCGCGTTGGATCAAGAGCAGATTGACTACATTGTCAAAAAAGCTTCTGTTGCAGCGTTGAATCAGCATGCTCCACTTGCGAAGTTGGCAGTTGATGAAACTGGGCGTGGTCGTATTGAGGACAAGGCTGTTAAGAATATCTTTGCCTGTGAACATGTTACTAACTACCTCTCTAAACAAAAAACTGTTGGAGTTATTAGCAGAGACCCGATTACTGGTGTTACAGAAATTGCTGATCCTGTAGGTGTTATTGCTGGTATTACTCCGACTACTAATCCTACTTCAACAGCAATTTTTAAGGCATTGATCGCCCTAAAAACTCGTAATCCAATCATATTTGCGTTTCATCCTAGTGCACAAAATTCTTCTGCAAAGGCAGCTGAAATTGTTCGCGATGCTGCAATTGCTGCTGGTGCACCTGAAAATTGCGTGCAGTGGATCAAAACACCATCTCTTGATGCGACTAATGCACTAATGAATCATCTTGGTGTAGCAACAATTTTGGCAACTGGTGGAAATGCAATGGTAAAAGCAGCATATTCTTGCGGAAAACCAGCACTTGGTGTTGGCGCAGGAAATGTACCAGCATATATTGAAAAAACAGCAAATCTAAAACGAGCAGTTAATGATATTGTTGTTTCAAAAAATTTTGATTATGGCATGATTTGTGCATCTGAACAAGCAGCAATTGTTGACAATGAGATTTGGGATGATTTTATTGCTGAAGCGAAGAAGTTAAAAGTGCATATTTGTAATGCAGATGAAAAAACAAAACTTGAAGAGTTTATTTTTGGTGTTCGTGCTTTTTCGCAAAACTGCGGTGGTAGAGCCTTAAATCCAACAGTTGTAGGAAAAAGTCCTCAGTGGATTGCTGAAAATGCTGGTTTTAAGGTCTCTGATGATACTTCTGTAATATTTGCTGAAATTTCGCTAGTTGGAGAGAGTGAACCGTTGTCATTTGAAAAACTTAGTCCTGTACTTGCAATAATTCGTGCAACTGATTCAGATGACGGATTTGACAAAGCAGAAGCTATGCTTGAGAATGGAGGACTTGGTCATTCAGCATGTATCCATTCTGCGAACAAACAACTAGTTGAAGATTATGGCGTGCGCATGAAAGCTGTTAGGATTTTGGCTAATTCACCAACTTCTTTGGGCGGTGTTGGCGATATTTATAATGCTATTATTCCATCACTAACTCTTGGTTGTGGTTCTTATGGACATAATTCAGTGTCAAATAATGTACAAGCAGTAAACTTAATAAATATTAAACGAATTGGCAGGAGGAACAATAATATGCAATGGTTTAAAATTCCAGCTCGTATCTACTTCGAGCCTAATGCAATACAGTATTTGCGTGATATGCGCGAGATTTCTGATCGTGTTGCAATTGTAACTGATAAAGTGATGAATGAGATTGGTGTAGTTCAGAAAGTTATTGATCAACTACTTGCTCGTGAGAATGGTGAGTCTATTCGCTATAAAATTATTGATTATGTGGAGCCTGAACCCTCTGTTGAGACTGTTAAGCGTGGCGCAAATGAACTGCGCGAATTTAATCCAGACACTATAATTGCAGTTGGTGGTGGTTCTCCAATGGACGCAGCTAAGATCATGTGGCTGTTATTTGAGCATCCTGAGATTGACTTTGCTGATTTGCGTGAGAAGTTTTTTGATATTAGAAAACGTGCATTTAGATTACCAAGACTTGAAAAAGCTCGTTTAGTGTGTATTCCAACATCATCTGGAACTGGTTCTGAAGTAACACCTTTTGCAGTTATTACTGATCATGAGACTGGTTATAAATATCCAATTGCAGATTACACAATTACTCCACATGTTGCGATTGTTGATCCAGAATTGGCATTAACTCAGCCTCCTCGCTTAGCAACTGACTCTGGTTTTGATGCTCTAACGCACTGTATTGAAAGTTATACCTCTGTTTATGCCAATGACTTTACTGATGGACTTGCAATTCACGGAATTCGTTTAATCTGGAACAACTTAGAAACCGCAGTAAAAGAAGGCTCTAGTAACCCTAAAGCGATGGAAAAAATGCACAATGCGGCAACTATTGCTGGTATGGCATTTGCAAATGGATTCTTAGGAATGTGCCATGGTGTTGCTCATACTTTGGGTGCACTATTTCATGTTGCTCACGGACGTACTAATGCGATTTTACTACCAAATGTTATTCGTTATAATGGCGCAGATGATGTAAAACCTACATCGTGGCCTAAATATGACCATTACACTGCTGGAGAACGATTCCAAGATATTGCTAAACAAATTGGTGTTGACTTCTCTTCCCCTAAAGCAGCAACTGAAGCTGTTGCTAGTGCTGTTGAAGGCTTGCGCTCTCGCGTTGGAATTGAAAGTTCATTTCAAGCACTTGGAGTTGATGAAACTGAATTTATGAATTCGCTTGATAGGATTGCTATGCGCGCATATGAAGATCAGTGTACACCAGCTAATCCACGCGTTCCACTGCTTGAAGATATAAAAGATGTAGCAGTTTCAGCATATTATGGTGTCTCAATTGCAGAAGGTCATATAAAGCGTGTAGAGTGGGAAAGTAATTCAGCTACTAATAAGAAAGGTTAAGGTAGAGGTATGTCAGGACACTCCAAGTGGGCGACTACTAAACATAAAAAAGCAGCACTTGATTCAAAGCGCGGTAAGTTATTTGCCAAGTTGATTAAAAACATTGAAGTTGCTGCAAAATTGGGTGGTGCAGATTTGAACGGCAACCCAACGCTATTTGATGCAGTTCAGAAAGCCAAGAAAAATTCAGTTCCGATAGACAATATCAATCGAGCAGTTAAGCGTGGTGCTGGACTTGATGGTGGTGGCGTTGATTATATGAGTTTAATTTACGAGGGATATGCACCTGGTGGAATTGCCATAATGATTGAGTGTTTAACGGACAACAAGAATCGTGCTGCATCTGAGGTCCGCACTGCTCTTAGCAAGAATAATGGACAGTTAGCAGATCCAGGTTCTGTTTCGTACAACTTCTCGCGAAAAGGTGTAGTTATCGTTCCTGCTGATGGGATTGAAGAAGATGCAGTTTTTGAGGCTGTTCTTGAAGCAGGTGTTGAACAAATCAATGAAATTTCTGGTTTTGATGCTGATGATAATCCTCAACAGCAGTTTGAGATTGTTGCAGAGTCGAACAGTCTTGTATCCGTTAGAGAAGCACTTCAGGCTACCAATATTGACTATAATAGTGCAGATATTGTATTTTATCCAGAACTTCAAGTTGAAGTTGATGAAACAACTGCAGAAAAAGTTTTGCGAGTACTTGATGCACTTGAGGACCTCGATGATGTACAGAATGTTTACTCAAATATGGCATAACTATTCATTAGCATCAACGGCGTAGGAGATTTTTGTAAAAATGCATAGTAGTTGCAAGCATAGTGTTGGTTTAGACATCGTTGATGTACAAGCATTTACTAAGCAGTTGGAAATTCCAGGTTCTAGTTTTCGCGAAGTCTTCACTGCGCTTGAATTGTCTGATGCTCGTGAGATGGCTAAGCGCGAGGGTGATTTTGCGCGTGAAAATATCCATTTGGCTGGGAAATGGGCAGCAAAAGAGGCATTTGTAAAGGCATGGTCAAACTTGTTGATTTCTTTGCAACCACCAATTAAACAAAATTTACTAGTCTTTTCAGAAATTCAGGTACAAAAGGACATATACCAGCGTGCATTCATTAAATTATCTGGTGAAGTTTTAGAGAAGTTTAAGTCCAGTTTATCTATAAGTCATGGAGTTTCAGACATTCAAACTGTGGACATTTCAACATCAATCTCACATGATGGCAACTACGCAACTGCTATTTGTTCAATTCTTCTTGTAGATGCTATTTAAACATGCGTTTGGTCTTACACCCAAAGGCCTATTTTCTTGTGCGTTGCAAAAATCTGCACTTTCCTCTAAATACAACTTTTCTTTTGTCCACTGCCCAATGGTCCTGCTTTAAATACTTCTTTTTCCTAATACAACTCTTCTTTTTCTGAGAGGGGGCGACCTGCGCAGGGATTTCCATAAGTGTAACCGAGTGTATAATATTCCCATTTTTGATACAGTTACACAATTACGATCCAAACACGAGTGTAACATATTCACTTCAACTAAGTACTGAGAAAAAAATGGCAGAAAATAATGCAATTAAGTTGACAAAATAAAACCCGTGTGGTATAATGGTAGATGTCTTCGTATGTACGTGCGAAGATGATGGCGGATTGCCAGAGTGGTCAATTGGGCTTGACTGTAAATCAAGTGTTCTTTAGCTACGCAGGTTCGAACCCTGCATCCGCCACTATACGAGGAGAAACAGAAGTGACAGAGTACGAAGTACATGCAGATAGCAGAAGGTTGGAGGGATTTAAATCTTCAGCAGTTTCTTATTTGCTGTATATTCGGAATACTCCGCGTGGTATTCTTCTAGTTTCAATTTTTATACTAGGTTTCATTATGCGCGGTCCAATAGCTGCAGTAGCACCTATTGCGGACACTCTGGCCTCCAAATTTGCAACATCTTCAGCATCAATTGGCGCATTGAGCGGAATTCCTCTACTATGTTTCGCGGCATTCGCACCAGTTGCATCATATCTAATTGGTAAAAAAGGTTTAGAGTTCACACTTCTGATCGCTGCAATAATTTCCATGCTAGGAATAACATTTAGAGCATTTGGAAATCTTCAGCTAGTTGTATTTTCAACAATTCTGATCGGTGCTAGCATTGGGTTACAGAATATCTGCATTCCAATTCTTGCTGCACGTGATTTCCCCAAAAGATTTGCACTAGCAACTGGCATAAACTCAGTTACTATGAATCTAGGTAATGTTTTTGCAACTGCATTTACAGCTCCGCTAGTAGTAATTTTAGGACTACAACTAGCACTACTAAGTTGGATACTACTTGTTGCGGTTTTTCTAATTATCTGGATTATTTATATCTATCGGCGGCGGCGCGGTGCGTCTCGTAAGTTCATCCGTGAAGAAAAAAAGATCGCCAAAGCTGCCCGCAGAGCAACATCTTTAAATTCAGAAAGTTTTATAACACCAGTAAAGCATACCTCCAAAATCTTTATTCCATCAGTAACCGACAACTCATCTGCAACTCGCAAAATATCAAAATTGCGGTTTACATACTCTATGTGCATAGTCTTTTCATGCCAATGTTTTGCCTTTTTCGGTTTATCTGCATGGTTACCATCAATTTTCCGTTCATTAGGCATGGACACATCTAATGCTGGTGCTGCATCATCAATTTTCCAGCTTTTTGGAATATTTGGTTCAATTTGCGTAGTTCCACTTCTAAAAAGATTGTCATTTACACGAAGCTTTATAATTATAGGAACTTGCTGGATCCTTCTACCACTCGGACTGCTTTTTGCGCCCAAATTGTGGTTTATATGGCTTATGCTAGCAGGTTTTGCACAATCAGGAAACTATATCATAACCTTTTCCAAGATATCTGCATTCTCCAAGAACCAGAGCGAAATCCGTAAATTCAGCGCAGTAATTCAAATGGTCGCATATGCATTAGCATCAACAGCACCATCTGTTATTGCGGCAATTCATGATTATAGTGGACATTGGTCATCATCACTTTGGAGCATTGCACTAATTCTTACTATCATGCTAGTTGCGGGCATTTGGGCACATTCACTTCCAGATTATAAAGAAGAAACAACTTCTTGTTAAAAACATGTCTTATCTTATACAACTACTGTTATTGCGTTAAAGACCAGTTGAACCAAAACCGCTATCCCCCCTGAGCGACCCTGGTAATTCTTCCACTTCAACAAAGTTTGCATTCTCAACTTTTTGTATAACTAACTGCGCAATCCTCTCCCCCTTTTTGAACTCTTTTGGAGAATCCTTGTCAGTATTTAGCAGGCAGACCATTATTTCACCTCGATAACTTGCATCAATAGTGCCTGGCGCATTTAGCACAGTAATGCCATTTTTTAATGCAAGGCCAGAGCGCGGATGTACAAATGCAGCATAACCATTTGGTAGCGCAATACTAATACCTGTTTTTACCAAATATCTACAACCTGGTTCAATTATAAAATTTTCAGTCGTTGACAAATCAGCGCCAGCATCTCCTGAATGAGCGTAAGTTGGCACAACACCATCCGTTGTTCGTATAAGCACATCAACCATATATTATTCACAATCCTTGCATATTGGAGCATCTTTTGAAGAATTTGCAGAAAGCATGCTGTAATGCTTAATCAAGAAACATCTGTAACAGTTGAACTCATCAGATTTCTTTGGAACAACATTTACACTTCCATCATCGCTAATATTAACAACACCTGGAAGCTCGTACCAAGAAGCATTGTCAACATCTTCCTCATCAAGCATATTAACGCTCGTACAAGATGCAGTTTTCAACTTCAATTCATCAATTGTTTCAATCGTATCAGCTTCTGACACCTCTATCTCATCTTCAATTATACTATCATTTACCATAAATTCTCCTAAAAAGACTATGGAAACAGTGTACCATACTTTCGCTGAGAAATCAAGTCTATTTTAATTATTTCAGTAATTTTTATGTAAGACTAAAAGTTTTTAAGTGTTTTTCTAAATGATGAACCGTATATTTTGCAATTATTTTAGTAAGTTCATCCTCTACTTGGTGTTCTCCCAAAATTTTTGCAAGTGCTTGCCAGTTACCAGACAAAAGCCCTTCTAACAAGTCTTCAAAATCTTCAAGTGGCATTTTTGGCGCCTGTTTTATACCAGATGCTGCAAGATTTTGTGGATCTAGCTCCCACCCAGAAAGTGCAAGACAACGAAGTGCATAACTTAATGAGATAACATTTGGACCAATTGGATCTTCAAGCTTAGTAGAAAGCATTTTCATAGCACGTAAAAGTAGTAGATATTGTTGTTCTGCTGGTTCATGGACTTCTGAAAGAAGTTTATCAAGTATTTCAACCATCTGACTTGCTGCAAAATACTTTTCATACTCAATCGCAAAACACTTCCCAAATGCATCAACAATCTCTGCCTCTACTGCATAATCAAGATTTCTACCTAACGCAAACTCTGCATTTATATGCATAAAAGGCTCAAAACAAGCACCGTATCTGGACTTTAATTTCCTAGAAGACTTAACCACTACACTAATCTTGCCGTTATGTCTAGTGGCTATAGTTGCGATGCGATCTGACTCACTCAGCTTTCTTGTTCTAAGTACAATTCCTTCATCGCGAAAATTTCCTGACATAATTACCTTACGCTCAATGCTTCTAAAATGCTATACACTTGAGATAAATAGCTACGATCGTAAAATGCAACATGTGCTAGTAGCGGATATATATTATGCAAATCAAAACGTGCTCTAAATCCAGAAGTTAACGGATACTGCGAATTGTATCCTTCAAGAATTTTCTCAAAATACTGCACACCGAATAATGACAACATAGCCAGATCTTCTTCTCTATGACCTGTATGTGCTGCAGGATCTATTAAAACGCCCTCAACTTCTCCACTTGAATTAGTTGTCCACATCAAATTACCACTCCATAAATCACCGTGTACTCTTGAAGGTAGTTCATTTAAAAATTCTTCTGGTGCAGTTTCTAAATAACTCATAACGCAATCTTCTATTTTAAGAACTTCCGAACGGGTTATTTTCTTACGCATTAAGCATGCATCAGTCATCTGCTTCAAGCGATTTTCCACATAATCATGGTATAGAGCAGTTTTTTTATATACAGCATTAAGCGGATCATCTAGCGGACCATAATACGAATATTTTGATGGTGTTATACCAAAGTACTTCTCCTTTTTACTATGTGTTAGTGCTAACATGCGCCCAAAATTCCAGGCACTTTGAGCATTTGGTGTTGATGAAGAAATGAACTCAAGTACTAACTTAGACTCGGAATATTCAGCAACTTCAACAACTCTAGCGCCTCCAGTCTCGCGCAAAAACTCCAGCCCAAGAGCTTCGGCTTCATAGAACCCTCTGGGGGAAGTAGAAATCGTTTTAGTATGCAAACGTTTATCTAGTGCCATTTATACCACAGTTCTTTGTTTTGCAGCTAATTGTCCACAACCACCATCAATTGACTGCCCTCTTGAAGATCTTATAGTTGTGAACACGCCCTTTTCTTTTAGCGTATTTTGGAAAAATGCTATACTTTGCGCAGTTGATGGCTTATAATCAGAACCATCAACTTCATTCAACGAAATTAGATTGACATGTGCCCAATTAGTAGCACGGCTGTTCAAAGACTTGGCAAGTATAAACGCGTGCTTTCTTGTGTCGTTGATGTCGCGCATAAGTGCATATTCAATTGAAATACGACGGCTGCTTGTTCTAAAATAGTTAAAAGCAGCATCTAAAACTGCATCAATATTCCAAGTTTTGTTTATAGGCATAAGCTCATCTCGCAGCTTATTATCAGGAGCATGAAGTGAAATTGCCAACCTAAACGGTCTCGGATTTAGTGCCATCTTTTTAATTGCAGGCACATTACCAGCAGTTGAAATCGTAATATTCTTCGCATTGATAGCAAACAACTCTGGATTAGAAATTATATCAACAGAATCTAACACATTTTGCATATTGCTAGTCGGTTCACCCATCCCCATAAATACTACATTTTTAAGGATGCTATTGCGTTTTAATGCTTCTAACGATGCCAGTCGAACTTGCTCAACGATTTCTGCGCGCGTTAAATTCCGCATCAACCCAAGTTTACCAGTTGCGCAAAATGAACAGTTTAATGCACATCCAACTTGACATGAAATACACAAGGTTGCCCTATTGTTATCCTCATAAAACATCAAGACGGATTCAA
>JAIRWY010000070.1 GCA_031268675.1 Candidatus Ancillula glyptotermitis
ATTATTCAAAAGCTTCTCACACTGTGCCAATAAGTCACCCTTGGAAGACACAAAGTTATGACTATATGATGAAGCAAAAAGAGATGAAAAATGAGTGACATTTTAGTTGTCCACCGACATCACATCTGCATCTGAGTCACATATTGTGGTATAATGTACGCATGGACAATAATGTTGCACTGCGAGTTCAGAATGTATCAAAGTCATTTATACTTCCCACTGAGTCTACGAAGAACTTAAAACATTTCAGTATGAGTGTATTTAAGGGCACAAATACGTACAAAAACTTGGAAGTAATTAAAAATTTGTCGTTTGAAGTAGAAAAAGGTGATTTCTATGGAATTGTTGGTCGTAATGGTTCTGGAAAAAGTACGCTGTTAAAACTGCTTGCGGGCATTTATTTTCCAGATAAAGGTAAAATTGAAGTAAACGGTTCATTGGTGCCATTTATTGAGCTAGGAGTTGGATTTAATCCAGAACTTTCAGGGCGAGAGAATGTTTATTTAAATTGTGCACTTCTAGGGTTTAACCGCTCACAGACTGATAAGATGTATAATGAAATTGTGGATTTTGCTGAGTTACATGAATTTATGGAACAAAAACTCAAAAACTATTCATCTGGCATGCAGGTTAGGCTTGCATTTTCAGTTGCTATTATGGCACAGGGCGATATTCTAATACTAGACGAAATACTAGCAGTTGGTGATGAAACTTTTCAACAGAAGTGTTTTTCTTACTTCGCAAAGCTAAAGAAAGAGAAGAAAACTGTTATTCTAGTTACGCATAGTATGGGGTCGGTTCAAGATTTTTGTAACAAAGTGCTGCTAATTGACAAGTCTGGAATTATTGAAGAAGGTAATGCAGCTGAAATTTCCAGAAAGTATAGAGAACTGAACGAGTCACAAGAAAATACTGCTGTTGACACAGAGAAGGTTTCCGTAATTCCTAGCGCTATAAAGATTGATGCAAATGCGCAAATTGATGATTCTTTAATCAAGTTGACTGCAGTCTTTAACTCTAGTATTGATATTCATGATGTTGTAATTTCGCTGATTATACGGCGAGAAACTGGTGAACTGGTTTATCGCTTAACTTCTGATGAAAAACTTTCAGATGTTATCAGTTTTACGAAAAACACTCCTAAAGAGCTTAGTTTAGAGATTGAAAATGTGTTCCCAGATGGTATTTTCTGTGTAGACTACACAATTAGGTCACGAGATCGTTCAACAAATTATGGCGTATGGGATGATATTGCAAAGTTTAATATTTCGCACCCTCAGAATAATCCAGAAGACAAGTATTGGAAATTACCAGCCAAGTTTAATCTAAATTAGTCATTATCTAGTTACTAGCTAGTACTTTTCTAGCAAGTTGAGCAGCTTCTTCTGGTGTATTAGCAACCAAAACACCAGCTTTTTCAAGAACCTTCCTTTTTTGTTTTGCACCGCCTTCACCATTCTCAATAATTGCACCTGCATGCCCCATAGTTTTACCTTCAGGAGCAGTAACACCAGCAACATAAGCAACAACTGGTTTAGTAACATGTTCTTTGATATACTCAGCTGCATCTTGTTCAAGGCTTCCGCCAATTTCTCCAATCATGACTATCAACTTCGTATTTGGGTCACCTTCAAATTTCTTAATTATGTCAATATGCGAACTCCCTATACATAAATCACCACCAATTCCAACTGCGGCAGTAAAACCAATATCTGAAAGCAATGCCATCATCTGATAAGTTAGAGTTCCTGATTTTGAAACTAGCCCAATTGGACCTGGTTTTGAAATACCATCTGGAATTATGCCCAAATTGCAACTAAATGCGCTTTGATTGCTCGGAAACACCATAATACCTGGACAGTTCGGACCAATAATTTGAACACCTGCACTTCTTGCGACTTCAACAAATTCAATTGTGTCTTGTTGTGGAATTCCTTCAGTAACTATAACCACTAGCTTAATTCCACTAGTAATAGCTTCTAAAACCGCATCTTTTGCATGCGCAGGTGGAACAAATATAATACTAGTTGTACATTCAGTTACTTTAACTGCTTCTTCTACAGTCCCAAAAACTGGAATTTCAACCTCACCTGATTTTGCATTTAGTCTAAGTATTTTTCCAGCTTTTCGCGGGTTTACACCACCTAGAATTTTAGTTCCGCACATTAACATGCGTTCAGTGTGCAGAAGTCCTTGTGAACCAGTTATCCCTTGCACTATACAGGCAGTATTTGCATCAGGAAGTCCTGAACCAGCAAATCCAGCAGATACTAAAGCCGCATAACCTTGCGCATGCTTTACAACTTCTTGGTATGAATTTTCGCAAGTTGTTGGTAATTTTGTATCAGTTGCAATTGCAACCGCAATTTTTGCCGCATCTTTCATAGTGTTTGTACATATTATATGCGGATTATTGGCGTTTTTCAAGATTTTAAGACCTTCACTTGCTCTATTGCCATCAAAACGCACCACTAGACTATAATTAGTTATGTTCGCATTATCCAGCGCAGTAATTATTCCTTCTGCAACTAAATCACACTGGGTAAGACCGCCGAATATGTTAATTAAAACAACCCGTACATTTTCATCTTTTAGTACAATTTCAAGACTTTTTTGCATCTTTTCAGCGCTTGCACCTCCCCCAATATCTAAAAAGTTGGCAGGATGTACTTCTCCATTTCCAACTAGTGCAACATCATCAAGTGTGCTCATAACTAGTCCAGCGCCATTTCCTATAATTCCAATTTCACCGCTTAATCGGACATAGTTAATATTAAATTTCTGTGCTAATACTTCTAGTTCATTAACATTCTTTGTGTACCTGAATCTTTCAAATAGTTCTTGATGGCGGAATACTGCGTTATCATCTAGTGAAATTTTAGCATCTAAAGCGAAAAATGCAGTTTCTTCTTTTTCCAGACCACTTTTTTGTAGTTTAACTAAAGCAAGTGGATTTATTTCCACAATTGATGCATCATTTTTTTTGTAGACACTCCATAAAGCAGCTAAAATATTCGCAATTTCATCAACTTCAACTTCATCAAATCCGTCATTTAGCAAGAACTTTTTTGCACTACCAATTGTTAAACCTTCACTGGCAGTAAATTCATGCATTTTAACATCATCTGCAGACTTTGCAGCAATAGTTTCTATTTCAACACCGCCAAATTTAGAGAGAACTAAATTGTAGTTAAGACTTTTGCGGTTGAAGATTATTGCAGCATAATACTCCTTGACTATATCCACAGCCGGCACGACCAACAACTTTTCTACATCATGCTCCTTTATTTTGGAGCCTAGAAGTTTATCAACTGCAGTTTTTAGCTCAAATTTGTCTTTTGCAAGTAAAACACCACCTGCTTTTCCTCTACCTCCAACCTGAACTTGTGCTTTTACAACAACTGGAAAGTCAAACGGCAATACTTTAATATCATCAACACTTTTAACAACTTTACTATCTAGTAATCCAAGTCCAGAGTTTTCTAGTAATTCACGCGCCTGATATTCAAACAAATTCATATGTTTATTATACCATAATATTTCTTAATCATGTGGTATAATGTTTGAATGGACGAAAAGATAAGGAACTCATATAATGAACTATTGAAATCGTTAGATAATGATTACGATTCTCTAGCACCTACGCAAAATATATCAAATGATGCAAAAAAACAATTTAGTACACCCCAGAATATTAACCAGACAAATCAATTTGGTGGTCAATTTGGTACAAGGCAAAATTTACAGCCTAATGCATTTGGAGATCAGCTTGGAGCATATAATAACAGTCGGCCTGTTAACTCTGCCGGATTTAATAACTCGGTGCGCAATCAGCCTAGTTCGCAATTTCAACAACCTGTTAATAACCAACAACAAATAGACATTATGCAAACGCAGTCACTTGGTCAGCCTCTGCGCAGAAAAGTACCTCAACTAAATCATCCAGTTACTAATGCGTCTGTTCCAATGGCTGGTTCAGCACAGAATCCAAAACTTCAAAATGCTGTTCCACAAAGTGCTATACTTCAAAATCTGGCCCAACCTCAAGTGCAAAATCCGCAAAATCCAATTGGTGCAGCAAATGGGCAGTTTGCAAATCCAACTCAGGCAACTTCGCAATTAGCGCAGCGGATAAATATCCAGAAACAGCCGCAAAATCAACCTGCTATGGCACAACAGTTTAGCCCTAATGGACAAGTATCCACCAGTCAGTTTGCACAAGTACAAGTTCCAAGACCCCAGAATCAGCCTCAGAATCCGAATGTGGTTAGACAACAGCAGATACAGCAGACTCCTATGCCTAATCAAATACGTCCAGTAGATGGTGCGGGCAATCAGCCCAAGAAAGCACAGATTCAGAAAAGTTTGCATTCTACAGATTCATCATCTATTCCTAGCCATCAACAAAATCTCAATGATGAAATTCTGCTTCAAATTATTGGGTTTAAACGCCTGTTCTTGGTATTTGCAACTCTAATTTTTGTTGCTGTGCTTTTTCTATCTGCATTTGTAGTTATGAATACGGGAAATTTTACAAAATCTAAGGCGAATGGAACAACTACAGTACAAGAAACTTCAGTTGTTCTAGCAAATATTAGGACGTTGTAATGGTAAAGCAAGTTGATGTTGCGATAATTGGCGCTGGACCAGCTGGTGCAACTGCTGGAATTTATACTGCGCGCGCAAACTTAAAGCCTGTTGTTTTTACTGGACTTACATCTCCAGGCGGTGCGCTTGTAAATACGACGGATATTGAGAACTTTCCAGGCTTTAAGGATGGAATTAGTGGTGCTGAACTTGTTGAAACGATTAAACAACAGTCTGAGCGGTTTGGTGCAAAATATGTCATGGATGAAATTGAAGCTGTTGATTTTTCTGGCACTACGAAGATTTTGCATACGCAACTTGGCGAAGAATACCATGCGCGTGCAGTAATTTTAGCACCTGGAAGTAAGTATAGACATTTAGGATGCATTGGCGAAAAAGAATTTGCTGGAAGAGGTGTTTCTTATTGTGCAACTTGCGATGGATACTTTTTCAAGGGCAAAGATTTGGTTGTAGTTGGTGGAGGGGATACTGCAATGGAAGAGGCAATTTATCTTGCGCATATGGCTGCTTCAGTAACTGTAATTCATAGGCGTGAGAATTTTAGGGCATCAAAGATTATGCTGGATCGTGTGCAAAAAAACACCAACATCAAGTTGCTAACTTCTCAGGTTGTGCATGAAATATGCGGTGATAACTTAGGTGTGCAGGCAGTTGTTTTAAAGAACACCGAGACTGGTGCACTTCAAGAGTTTAAAACTGGTGGTGTTTTTGTGGCAGTTGGTTCAATTCCAACTACTGGGATTTTTGCAGAACATGTACAGGTTGATGAATCTGGCTATATTCAGGTGTTTAATAACTCATCTGCAACAAGTCTACCAGGTGTTTTTGCGGCAGGAGATGCTATTGATCCTCAGTATCGTCAGGCAATAGTTGCTTCTGGAGCAGGTGCGAAGGCTGCGATTGATGCGGAGAGGTATTTAGAAGGTCTTGAAGTGTAGATTATGCATTGTCTAAGCTATTCATAACAACCATAAGTACAACTACTAAAGAAATCATAGCAAAGTCAACAAGAATAGAAATACAGAAATAGTATAAATCATGTGCAAAGATCGTTATGCATGAGTTGTGCGAATTCTTACTCGTAGCGAAGTGCATCAATCGGGTTCTGTTTTGATGCCTTCTTAGAAGGAAGTGTACCAGATAGAAACGCAATTAGCATAATGATGAACATAACAGTTACTATATCTTGTGGAGTGTACTTCATTAGTGTAAAACCAGGTAGATCTTTTAAGAATGATTGTTTTGCGATTATGTTCACAGCTGAACCGATTCCTAGTGATGCTATTATTGCAACAAACGAGCCCCAAAAGCCGATGAGAATTGCTTCAATAGAAAATGATGTAAATACTCTCTTTGAACTCATTCCTAAGGATTTCATCAAGCCTATTTCACGTGTTCGTTCTAATACGGACATATATAGTGTGTTAATAATTCCAAATGCAGCCGCTAATAGTGCAATTGCCGCAAATGCTAATAAAACCCATGTAATCGCATCTATTATTGATTTAACAGTACCAATTATATCTGAAACGGTTGATGCTTGATAACCAGCTTCAATAATCTGCGCTTTTGTGTCTGCAATTTGATCAAGAGTAACCCCATGATCCAGAGAAACCTGATAACTAGATGCTTTTGGTCTCATACTATCTGGAATACCATCTAGCATGAAATTTTGCATTGCATCAAAGGTCTTGCTATTTACTGTGGACTTTCCACCGCCGATGAGTGATTTGTTGAGAATTCCAGCAATTTTCATGTCAAATTCTTGTGTTTTCTTTGTTATCGCACTTTGTACAACTACTTTTACAGTTTTACCTATTGCTTCGTGTGCGCGATCTTCAAGTAAATCCTTATTTCCATTAAGTTTTATAAGTCCAAGTGGTTCCAAATAATCAGCTTCAATATCAATTTCATAATCAGAAGCGTCATTATCAACCATTTTACCAGCAAGTACATCTAATTTAATTTCTGGGCTTCCAATTGCGCTAAATTCATATTTTTTTCCATCATCATGTTGAATATAAGTAGCCGTAATAGTCTTAACTGTATGAACACTCTTCACATGTTTAATAGCCTGAATCTTTTGACGATCAGTTTCTTCTAGTCCATTGCCAATACTAGATGACTGATTTGTAGTACTTGCTTTTCCGTCATTTTCTACGTATTCTTTAGGTCCAGGTGATTGGATATTTTGTTGTTTTGGAGTAACAAATATTGCTTCATTTCCACCAATTGCAGACAGTTGTCGATCAATATAGTCATTTACACCTGTATTCAGAGCACTAACGAGTGAAATTGTAAATGATCCAACAAAAATAGCAATAACCGTCAAAACTGTGCGAACTCTATTGCGCAAAAGGTTAACCTGCGCAGTATACAACATTTCAAAAAACTTACCGAAGATACTCATCTTAAGCAACCACCTTTCCATCCTTGATTACGATTTGTCTATCACATTTTTGCGCAAGTTCTGGGTCATGAGTGACCACTATAAGTGTTATATTTTTTTCTTTATGCAGACCAAACAGCAAGTTTTCAATTAGTTCAGAAGTTTCAGAATCAAGATTACCAGTTGGCTCGTCAGCGAAGATTATACTAGGATTGTTTACAATTGCTCTAGCAATACAAACTCGCTGCTTTTGTCCACCAGATAGATTTAACGCCTTGTTTTTAATTTTCTCCTCAAGTTGCACCGCCTTCAAAGCCTCAAGCGCTGCTTTTGCGCGCGTACTTCGCTTGGTCCAGTTGATTTTGAGAGGTAGTAGGACATTATTTAGCACAGAATCATTGGCATTCATAAAAAACTGCTGAAAAACGAACCCAAATGTTTGATTGCGCAGTTTATTAAGTTCCTGCTTCTTTAATTTGCTGGCGTTTTGACCGCCTATAAAAATTTCACCAGTAGTGGGCGAATCAAGTAGTGCAAGCAAATGCATCAGAGTTGATTTTCCACTTCCAGATTTACCAACAATAGCAACACTTTCACCTTGTTGTATTGCAATATCTATACCTTTTAGGGCCTCAAACGTACTTTCTGCCTTACCGTAGACCTTTCTGAGTCCATGCGTGCTAATAATGGTATCACTCATTTTCTTCGCCTTCCTTAAAATCTCCAAACAATGATGTTGATATCATTATAGCATATCATCACTACCCATTCTACCCCGTTTGTCAAGTAGATGAGAACAAATTCCCGCACAGATTATATCTACGTACATTTTTATCATACCTGTTTCTCTTGTGTCTGCTAAAAGTTGCTTATCTTGTTGCTAATCTTTTAGAAAAACATCTAGTTTATGAATAAACCTACTGTTGCTATACTCATCAAAACTATTGCGATTAAACCACATCTGTTTAATTCTTCCGAAGAAGTTTATCTGTTGATTCATTGTCTTTGTTTAATACAAAAGTAGTTTATCCAACATATGTATACTTTAAACATCAACACCCAAAATACAAAAAGATGATATGCTATTTATGAAAACTAGTTATTGCTACTACTACTACTTCTGTTTTACTCATCACCCAAGTCTATAACCACAACAATGTTCAGTTACTATTGTAATCTGCTACTTTTTTATCAACTTGTTTAAGATGTTTTCTAATATTGCATATATGTACATCTAACTTTCTATTATCACCTAGTATATACTTTATGAGAAGTAACCTTTTTGTTGCCTAAAGCATCTGTTTCTCTCATCCAACGTCTCATATGGTGTTCTTTATTTACTTGTGTTATTATATTTTCCATAATCTTCTACGCATTTTGTTGGTATACTAGAATATATGAGCAAGCAGTTCGTTTATGTGGTATTTGCACATGTGCAAATACCAGCCGATGTATTTAGTAGTTAGGAAAATAATATGGTAGATGCAAAAAACAGAATAGTAAAACTTAGTATGCGGATTACTGCATTTGTTAGTACGCTAGCGTTAACAATTGTTATTCCACTTGCTGGACATACAGTAGCTAGAGCAGATGTGGTTAGTCAAAATAGTCATATCGTCAATGGCGTTACTCTCAGTTATGATGAGTATCAGGAATATATTTCACTAAAAACCAAAATAGATGAGATAGAAAGTAATGGGTTATTAGATATTGGGAAGTCTAGTGTTGTTTAGGAATGAAAGTACTACTACTTATTATCGCAATACTGGGATTAATTCAAGTTTATATATTGCTTTTTAAGGTATAATTACAAAATAAAGTAATGCAAAACACATCTTTTAAAAATAGGTGTTTTACCGTTTTAATCCATGTGTTCGTTTATGAGAAGTTAGTGGTCATACTCTGAAACGAGTGGAAAATTCAAGTTTTAAGTACTAGTCCCTTTCTCTTATTCCAATAATCATCCCAATTGTTGTTGTACTGCATTACTTTTGGTTTTAACTCTTTATGCGCCATCAGGTGGTGTAAAAGTATATGCCAGATCACTAAATACTTTAGCACCAACATTTACAGCCGCAATCTTGTATATCTTTTATGTTTTACAACCTGCACCAAAATGCGACTGGAGTTAGTTCGCAATTTGACAAACCTAAAAAACTGTGCTATAATCCATGAGGTAGTATTTTTGGAGAGAAATTTTGAAGAAGAAGATTCGCTGGCAACTTTTGGTTTCCGTATTAGTTTCTTTATCCATTTTTCTTTGTACATTTTTTGTGTCTGTCATTGTCATATTCAACCTAGTTTTAACAAACCAAAATAGGGATATAAGGACAGCGGTCATTGATTCAGATGGACGTGTTGTATATAACAACTGGATGCTAGATTCGGTATATAGTGGTTATAAACTAGATGTTGATACAATTCCTGAGGTTACACAAGCACTTGCGAAGAGTTTTAGTTACGACATGCACTTTTCAAAAACGGAAAAAAGAATGATGTGTTATTTCGCTGTAAAAATTAGTGATAATACGGTTTTGCAGTTTTCTGCTACGCGTGAAAGCGTTTTTCGTTTTCTATTAGTTATTTTATTGGTATTTCTATCTGAAGTTCTACTTTGCATAATAATAATTAGAAAAACTGCAAATATATTTTCTAGCAGAATTGTTGATCCACTTGAAAATCTTAAATTTAATAGAAAAGAAAACTCAGATACAAAAAAACTAGTAAAAACATATCCAGAATTAAAGCATTTTGTTGATAAACTGAGAAACCAAGAAGCTGAAAGGATGCGCTTTTCTGCAAATGTTTCACATGAATTCAAAACACCATTGAGCTTGCTAAAAAACAATTTCTATATGTTAAACCACTCCATTCAAAATAATGATACAAGCAGTGTGGAAAAATATTCTTATGCAGTTGACCAAGAAATTCAATATTTAGCTAAACTAATTACTTCAATTTTAGAACTTTCAAAATTAGATGAAACTGGCAGAATATGTAATGAAGTGGTTGAGGTTGACAAGCTGATAAGGGATGTAATTGTGCTATTTTCTGAAAATATTGCAGAAAGTGGTTTAAAAGTTGTAACTGACTTAAACTCAGATGCACTAATTGCTGCAGATAATGTGCTATTCCAAGATATTATAAGAAATCTCCTTGAAAATGCAGTAAAATATGGGAAAACAACTGTGAAAATATGTACAAGTATTATTCAAGTTGATGATAAACAGTATGTAGATATTAACATTGAAAATGATGGTATTGCAATCCCCCAAGAACACCAAGAATATATTTTTGAGCGCTTTTACAAAGTTGATGAAGTGCGCAACAATAGAGGAAGTGTTGGAATAGGATTGTCGGTTGTCAAACGGGTTGTTGAAGCATTTCAGGGAACTATTAGGCTAGTAATGAGCGATGGCAAAAGGACGCAATTTGAAATACAAATTCCAATTGAAAAGCAAAAGGTTGGAAACGCTATAGAGTAGTTTTCCTACTTGGAGTTTCGAATACGAACACTAATTTCAAGTGGTGATCCTTCAAAACCGTACTCTTCACGAATGCGTCGCTCAATAAACCGGCGGTACTGGTGCTCAAGAAATCCTGTTGCAAAAATCACGAACTTCGGAGGCCTAGACGATGCTTGTGTTCCAAATAGAATTCTCGGTTGTTTTCCACCACGTAGTGGGTGTGGATGTTCAGAAACTAATCTCCCTAAGAATGCATTCAATTCGCCAGTTGAAATGCGTGCATCCCAAGATTTCAATGCAGTTCTCATTGCTTGCTCAAGGCGATCCCTGTGCCAACCAGTCTTCGCAGAAAGATTTACGCGCGGAGCCCAATCCAGAAATGTCAAGTCCTGTTCAACTTCTCGCTCAAGCATTTCCCGCCGTCCAGTTAAATCATTGTGCTGAGAAAGCATATCCCACTTGTTTAGAACTAATATCAACGCCTTACCAGCCTCAATTGCATAGTTGGCAATGCGTATATCCTGTTCGCAAATTGGTTCAGAAGCATCCATAACACAAAGAACTAGTTCGGATTTTTCAATGGCAACACGAGTTCTCAATAATGCGTAGAAATCTGCGCCTGATGAGGTCTTACCCTTTTTGCGAATGCCTGCAGTATCCACAAACTTCCATGTGCTATTTTCCAGTTGTACAATTTCGTCAACTGGGTCTCGCGTGGTTCCTGCAACTGGACTAACAATTGATCTTGAAGTACCAGATAATTTATTCAGCAATGATGATTTTCCAACATTTGGGCGACCAACAAGTGCAACTCTTCTAGTAGTTTCATCATGTTCTTGGTCAGTATTCTTGCTAGAACTTAGTGTTTGTGTGGCTTTAACAACCTCATCTAATAGGTCCCCGAATGAGCGCCCATGAAGTGCCGAAACTGCGAATGGTGTACCAAGTCCCAAATTCCAAAGTCCAGATGCTTCGAACTCAATTTGTGTATTATCTGCCTTATTTGCAACCAAAATTGTTGGTTTTTGGAATTTGCGTATAATCTTGAGAAGTGCTTCATCTGTTGCGGTAACTGGACAAGTCGCATCAACGACAAAGAGTACAACATCTGCCAAACCGATGCCTATTTCTGCAGATTTTGTGACAATTTCTCCAAGTCCTTCACTTTTTGAATCCCAACCTCCCGTGTCCATGAGAAGAAAATTGTGTCCAGCCCATTGTGCAGGATATATTACACGATCTCGCGTTACTCCAGGTCTATCTTCAACAACTGCAAAGCGACCGCCCAAGACACGATTTACCAATGAGGATTTTCCGACATTAGGTCGTCCGACAACAGCAACAATTGGTAGTTCGTTATTCTTATGCATCAATTTTACTCCTATCGAATTCACTCGCACTGCTTATAATAAACTCTTTGCGTGGAGGAACTTCATCTCCCATAAGCAAGTCAAATGTTTTCATGGTTTGGTTAACGGCTGTTTCTACATCACCAAGTTTAATCCGTCTTAGAAGTCTTTTCTGCGGATCCATAGTTGTTTCTGCCAGTTGATCTGCATCCATTTCACCAAGTCCTTTATACCGCTGAATGTCGTCTTTATACTTCTTCTTCGTTTTATCTAGTTCCTGAAGTTTACGGAGCAAGTCATCATCAGAATATGTGTAGATATATTTATCATCATCATTTGAACTACGCGTAGATAATTCAATTCGATGCAATGGCGGAACTGCGGCAAAAACACGACCTGCATCAATCATTGGCCGCATATAACACCAGAAAAGTGTCAATAGAAGTGTTCGAATATGTGCACCATCAACATCTGCGTCTGTCATAATAATTATTTTTGAATAACGTGCATTTTCAATATCAAAAGACCTACCACTACCCGCACCAACAACTTGAATTATTGAAGCACACTCTTTATTACTCAACATCGCGGAAATGGAAGCTTTTTGTACATTAAGAATCTTACCACGAATTGGCAAAAGTGCCTGAAAATCTGAATTGCGTGCTAATTTTGCAGTTCCTAAGGCAGAATCGCCTTCAACTATGAATAACTCTGATTTTTCAACATCTTTACTACGGCAATCAGCTAGTTTTGGAGGAAGAGAACTAGTTTCTAAAGCATTTTTTCGTCTAGTGATATCCTTTTGTTTGCGAGCAGAAATTCGTGCATGCATTTCACTAACAACTTTCTCAAGTACAACAGCTGCTTGGGCTTTATTTTCGCGTTTATTAGACTGCATAATTTTAGTAAACTCTTCTGTTACAACTTTTTGCACTACTGGTCGTATTGAGGAAGTCCCCAAGATTTCTTTTGTTTGACCTTCAAATTGTGGTTCTGGAAAACGAACAGTTAAAACAGCAGTTAAACCTGCTAGAATATCGTCTTTTTCTATTTTAAGTTCCGCGAGTTCCTTAGCCGTAATTTTCAACTTCCTAGCATTTGTTTCAACTTCTTTCCTAATTACACGCAGTAATGCAGTTTCAAATCCATTAAGATGACTTCCACCACCAGTTGTCGCAATAATGTTGACAAATGTACGGACATTAGTTTCATACCCAGTTCCGAAGCGAAGTGCTAGATCAACTTTGCATTCGCGTTTAACTTCTTGCGCTTGCATTACCTGCGTTTTTTCATCAAGCATCTGGACAGTTTCTGTAAAATAATCAACACCTTGTATATGCCAGATATCGGTAAGTGCTTCATCTGTACTCAAAAAATCCACGAAATCCACCAATCCACCAGTGTACAAAAACTCCTGCTCTTTGGGATGTTCTTCCTTGTCCGCGAACAAGTTGCCATATGCATCTTCACGTAAATCAGTAATAGTAATCTTCAGACCTGGAACCAAGAAGGCGGTTTGGCGCGCGCGCGTTTCCAGATCGCTGTATGAAAACTGTGCAGTTGTTAAGAAGATCTGCTCATCTGCGAGATAACAAATTGTTGTTCCTGTTTCTTTCTGCGCAGTTTTGCCCACAACCGTTAGCTCTTGAGTTACTTTTCCGCGCGCAAACTCCATCTGGTAGATTTTGCCACCTCGCTTAACTTGTACCTGGAGATGTTCAGACAGTGCATTAACAACTGATGCTCCAACACCATGCAGACCACCACTAGCAGCATATGCAGAATTTCCGAACTTACCACCCGCATGCAACTTGGTCATAACAACTTCAACACCGCTCATACCAGTTTTAGGCTCAATGTCTACTGGAATTCCACGCCCGTTGTCAATTACTTCAACTGTTTTATCCTTGTGCAGTATTACTTCAATCTTTGAACAAAACCCTGCTAACGCTTCATCAACACAATTGTCTATAATTTCCCAGAGACAATGCATGAGCCCGCGCGAATCCGTTGTACCGATATACATACCAGGTCGTTTTCTGACGGCATCCAAGCCTTCCAGAACCTGCAGATCTGAAGCCAAATAGTTTTGTTCCATGTTTTCCATTATACCACAGGGGTATGACATCATGAAAATACCCGCATCCGCATCCAAACTACAGCACTTCCATCCATCATCAACTTCCCCAAAAATTCAACATTTTTCAACAACTTCTTGTTCAATATAGTGCTATACTAGTACTTAATAGTAATTAGTCTTTTATTTAAGGAGAGTGTTATATATGGTTGTTTTAGACAATAGTAGTACTATCTGCAATACTAGTAATGTA
>JAIRWY010000079.1 GCA_031268675.1 Candidatus Ancillula glyptotermitis
TCTCTATTATATAGTTGGTTTTTCATAAATATATAACGTATCATAGTCTCAATTTTTTGGGGGCGGACATTCCGTAATATTTTTTTTAGGGCGGACATTCCGTAATATTATTCACAATGCGTAATTGAAATTTGACAAAAGCAAAAGGTTGTGGTATAATGGTTTTAGTAATAAGTTATTTTGAGGAGATAGTATATGGGCTCTGTTATTAAGAAGCGTCGTAAGAAGATGTCAAAAAAAAAGCATCGTAAGTTGTTGCGCAAGACTAGACATCAGCGCAAGAAGTAGTCGTACACTGAGGTGTTGAGTGTCTAACACGATTGTTCACATGCTTCGGCATGGTCATGTTCATAACCCAGATAGGGTAGTGTATGAGCGACTGCCTGACTTTCACTTGTCTGAAGAGGGTAGCGATATGGCAAATAGAATGTCAAAGTTTATACAACATCACAAGTTGTTGGTTGATATTGAACATATAATATCATCTCCACTTGATAGAACGATTGAGACCGCACGTCCGATTGTTGATGCATTAAAAATTCCGCTACTCTTGGATGACAGGTTGTTGGAATCAAAGAGCAATTTTACTGGCATGACAAGCACAGGTGTTATTCTGGATGTGATCAAAAATAGGCATTTAAATTATGTCTTGAATCCGTTTCAACCTTCATGGGGTGAAGCATATCTTGATATCTCATCGCGTATGACATCAATTATTGAGGAAGTGAAAGAGAAGTATAGCGAGCAGCAAACGCTTCTTGTTTCGCATCAACTGCCAATTTTTGTTGCACGGCGAACATACGAGAAGAAGCATCTTTGGCATAATCCCAGAAGGCGGGCATGTGCATTAGTGTCACTTACTTCTCTGGTTTTTGATAGTGTTACTGGAGATTTACTTAAGACTATATATAGAACACCAATTTCTTAGGAGTTACGCTAGTCTAATCACCCTGAAATCCTTAACAAAAGCCTATATAATGCGTATTTGAATGATTTTACTGGAATTTCCCATGTTCCAGCATAATGGACTCGCTCACCCTTGAATCGCTCTTTGAATTCTGTAAAACCTGCCCATGGATGTGTTTTTGGTGCGCCAATAGGAGCAACTCCCCAGAAATCAAAATACTTCAACTTCATAGATGAAGCTAAAGACATGGCGTACACTTCTAGAATTTCGCTAGCATTGATATTCCTATATTCAGTAAGCATACCACCATGAGCATTTATAAACGTATCACCATACTTGAAGAAGAGTATTGAGGCAATTGGTTTTCCATCAAGCTTAGCAAAAATAAGCCCTGCATTATTCGGAAAAAGTGAAATAGCTAGTTGTTTATAGTAATCATCTGAATGAGCGATGGTCTTAGTTCGAGCAGAAATATCCTTCATGATGTCTAAAAAAATGTCAATGTCATTAACCTCTGTAGAATAAGAAAATTCTACACCAAGCTTTTGTGCCCTCCGCCAATGCTTCTTGATGCTAGAACCTAATGCTGCAAAGTTTTCGTCAAAACTAGCACTAATTTCATTTACAATTGTATCTTGAGGCTGAACAGTAGAGTTTGATTTTCTTGCACCAAGAGATTCAAGAACTTGTAATATTTCATGTGTTTCACGAATAGGCTCAAACCTGATGAAGTCTAAATTAAGTTCATGGGCATAATTGAGCATGTCTTTAAGTGCAGACAAAAAAGAGTCTGCATTATCAAATGAAGGTCCATACGGAGCATATAACCTAGAGCCAAGCCGTCTTTCCTCAATTACTGCCGCATATTTCCAACTATTTGAACTACTAGTGACTAAATTTTTTCCAATTTTTTCCTGAAAATTCATCCATTCAGCACTTTGCAAAAAGGGTGCACCTGTATTAACCTTGGTCATAGTAAATATTATACCATAGATGAACGATCTGCGTACATTAGAGGTCTAAGTATTACAATGTATTACAATGTATTACGAGATTTTGTATAATGCCGATAATCAACATTATGTCAGATTTATATACTACTACAGATAGCGGTTATCTGTTCTTAAAATACTTGAAGAGATGTTGTTCTCTAGTAAGGATAACAGCAAAAACACATCCTGATATAAAACCCACACATGATCCTAATAGAATCTTAAGGTATGGAACTAGAACGGCAGTTTCATACAGTATATTTTGCGAAACAACTAATAAAACTGGCAAACTTAATAAACTGCTAAAAATTACTGCAGGAAAAGCATCAAAAATGGTAATAAAAATAATATCTAGTTTCTTAAGCCCTGCATGTATATTTGATGCAACTTCAAGACGACGAACACGCATACTAATGAATCCAAACAGAAGAGCAATAATCAACACCAAGAATGATGTTAACGGCAGTAGACTATCTAAATAACTATCATATTGAGTATAAGTCTCCCCCAGTTTGCTATTCAACTGGCTTAAATGAACTTTTTGGCTTGAAGTCACATTATTCGTACTAGAATTAGAATCGGAACTACTACCAACAAGCGGTAACCAAAGTGCTGAATTTAAATTACGGTTTTGTGGCCAAATATCCGCTAAACAAGTGTCAAAATTTTCCGCATAATTATTTGGCGGCAAGGATAGAATAGCGTAGCCCAACCCTGCCTGACGACCATCATCTGGATATTGATAAACACCACGAATATAAATCCGAGATCCGCCTGTATCCATAAAATATTCACCAGCAGTTTTACCAAGTCGCTTTTGAACAGTTTCAGAAAGTAAAACACCAGGAGTTTTTGCGTCATAACTTACCAATGACAAGCCTGCTATAAAATTAGGGCTAATATAAAATAACGGAATTGAACCATTGGGTAAACTAGAAGGCGTAATTTTTATATCAGTTGTTTTAATTGCACCTGCAGATTTAATATTATCAATATTCCCCAATTTGTCACATATATTTGCATCAACAGCATCTTTTGCATCAAGCACTTGTGTACTTGCACCAGAATTATGATAAATCTCTGCATTTTCTATTACAACCGCAAGTGTTCTTACCTGCAAAATAATTCCAAGCACAATAACTATACCCAGCACGAAACCAAAAAGAACTGGCTTTGAAGTACCAGTCTTCCAGTTGCGGTAAGATTCTCTAACAATCACATTTCTTGACAACATTTTTTCATTCCCTACCATATTATTATACCACACATCTTCCATATGCTCGCACTCAAATATTTGAAGGTTGTAGTCATTTTAAGCGTTTTTGTAAAAGGGATGCCAACTTAGTTAAAGCAAGAATAACTACCAAGTACATAATGCCTATAATGATGTATACATTAAAACTCTGCATATTTCTCGCAATGATGATTTTACCCACCTGCATAAGATCAAGCACGCCGATTATTGAAAGTATTGTTGTATCTTTAAGCGAAATTACGAACTGGTTGATAAAATTTGGCATCATGATTTTTACTGCTTGTGGCAGAATTATCCTCCACATAAGAGATGTATATGACAATCCAAGCGCATGAGATGCCTCTAGTTGAGTTTTTGGAACAGCATGAATTCCGCTACGGACAATCACAGTTAGATATGCCGAACAGTTCAAAGTGAGCGCCAAACAACCAGCGAAAAAATCATCAAGTGGCTCACCTATAACACCTGGAATACCATAGTATATGAAGAATACCAGCACCATTAATGGTACTCCACGAATTAAGCCAACATATGCAGAAACAACTGCATTTATTATCTTGTTGTTTCCAGATGAAATAGTTCCCAAAACAGCTCCGATGGCAAGCGCGAACAAAAATGAGACTAGTGCCAATTCTATTGTAGTTAAAAAACCAGCTAAAAGTCGGTCATAATTAGCAGCAATTAAACCTGGTATCGTTGTTTCATCAACTGCAAATAGATTATTCTTGTACATACTTCTTTACGATTTTGTCAAATTCACCACTACTCTTCAGTTTTTCAAGACCTCTATTAAACTTTTCAAGAAGTTGGGCATTTTGTCCCTTTTTAACTGCAAATGCAAGTGCACCAGACTTAAATCCCTGAAAAGGAATTTTAAGATCAACGCCTTGTTTAATTGCATAATTCACAACTGCTTCATCATCCATAATTGCATCTACTGAGCCAATTTTGAGTGCAGAATAACTCAAATCACCAGTATCAAATGTTTTAATTTCATAGCCATATTCTGCTTTATGACTATTCAACCATGTTTCACTAACTGTACCAAGTTTTGTCGCTATTTTCTTACCTCTTAAATCTGCAAACGATTTAACTTGATCTTGATCTTTTTTTACTCCTATAGTAATTTCTGAATCATAATAAGTTTCAGAAAAATCAAATACTGCTTTTCTATCTTCGGTTACTGACATTGAGCACATACAACCATCAGATTGCATACTAAGTGTATTATTTTTGGCTGCCTCAAAACCTGGATGTGACATTTCATACTTAAAGCCCTCTGCTTTTGCAATAGCATCAAATATATCAACATCTATACCAACATATTTACCGCCTGAATCCTGAAACGCAAATGGTGCAAATGTAGATTCTGCGGCTATTTTATATACTTCACTAGAACTATTTTTATTACCACATGATGTCAATGAAACACCACTAACGAGTACCAGTACAATTGCTAACAACTTTTTCATAACTATATTATACCATAGATTTAATATTAAGTTTGAGTTAAGCCCATAGTGTCTTAAAAAGTCCGTAAAAAGATGGAATTTCTATATATTTTGAACAGAATTTAAAGATTAGTTGTAGAAAACTATAAGTTTTACTTGACAATACTCAAAATGTATGCTATAATATTTGGGTGGTATATTAGTGTACTTTTGAAGATGATGGTAAAAGAAGGAGTATTTATTGTGGCTGAACAAGGCAAAGTCAGAAAGATAATATCGGGCGGAGCATTAGCGTTCGCGTTCTTTTTCGCTAATGTGGGAGTAGTTGCAAGTCTTGGGATCTCGCTTAGTTTCGTCAGTTCTGGCACCGAAATCGCAGAAGCTGCAGTTCATGACAATTCTGCTAAGGTTGAACTTAAACCATATTTACATGATTATTCTGGGCAAGTAAGCAGTGCAGAACACAATGGAAAGTTCGGGATTTTTTTTGATGACTCAGATCCTAGTGCTATTACACTTTCTAATAAACTATACATCAATGTGGAAAATGCTCAAAATTTGAAGACAAAACAAGATGTTGAAAATTTCATCAACAATGGTACATGTTTAACGCTGATGGTTGACAGGACAGATCCAAATGTTAAGGATCAAATAGTTGCCATTGACCAAGATAATTGCAAAATTCCCACTGATTCTGATCAACAAACAGATTTTCAGAAGCAAATTTCTGTAATGTTAGGTAATCAAGAAAGTGTTCATGAACCTGAACAAGCGCCTAAAAGTATTGTTAATGCAAGTATTACGAATAATTGTAACAGTACAGATGCATGTATATTTACATCTCAAGGGAATGTCGGTTTTCTTGGTGATGCTTGCTATATAGGAGAATGGAAAAACATGATGAAAATTTTGGCACAAAATCGGGATGCTAGTTTTTATTATGATGCAAATAGGTATATTCGTATTCCAAAAGGAAACAATAGTCTAACATTTCAAGGGGCAAAACCTACTGTTAATACCGTTATTGTGTATTAGGCGAACAAAAATGTATGCTATAATGTAAATGGTAATATATTTTGGAGTATACAGTGAAAAGAGTAGTAGAAAAAATCAAGTTAGTTGGCTGTTCAAGAAATTTAACTGCAGTTGCAACTTTGGTTATTCTTGCATTTATATTGGGTGTTGTGGTTTCTTTTTTATTGCGTCCATCCCCCAACCCACATAATCTAGGAGCATCTCAGGATCCTGCAACTATTCCAATTAACCACCAGAAGAGCTTAGATGCTCGTATGACAACACTACAAATTACAGGTGGTGGTGAACGACATATTCAGTCAAAAGTTTCAGGAGTTGTCACAGCTTTAAATGTACAAAGTGGACAAGTTGTTAAATCTGGAGATACGGCACTGGAGATTAATGGGCAAAAAATCACGTTTTCATATTCTGCATCTCCCCCATTTGAAAATGTCGACCATTCAATTTGGATACAAACTCCCGAAGTCACAGTAACTTCAATAAATGTTGCACTTGGTGATGATGTCACTCAGGGTAGCACTTTATTCAATATACCAAACTCCATAAAAGAGGCAAAGATTAGTAATATACCAACTAACTTGATTGATGGTGAGCGAATTTTAGTTATTGACGATAAGCAAATTACTGTAAATTCTACTGGGATTGTCGATCCAGGAGAAAATAACTCAAATTATACAGCAATTCTTGCATCTAATACATATTCTTCTGCCATATCTCCAACAAATTCTTCTAGTTCCCAATCTAAGACTGGTGGAAGTATTGAACTAAATGCTAGATTCCAACTAAAAACTCCAGTTGATGTTGTCGTTGTAAATCCTAGTTCAATAATTACAAATGATGATATGAAATCATGCGTAACAAGTAGTGGAAAAGTATATAAAATTGATATAGTTGGCTCAGAAATTGGACGCAGTTTTATCAAATTCAATGATGAAAAAGTACCAGAAAATATAGATTACAAGCCCAAAATGGAGACAAAGTGCCAGTAATTTTAGACAACTTGTCACATACATTTAATGGAAATGATTTTTTGTTCAATAATTTGGTTACTGAATTTAATGCAGGTGAAACTTATGCACTAATTGGACCATCTGGATCTGGTAAATCTACACTTCTTTCTATAATTTCTGGCATGTTGAAACCAACTAGCGGAAAGGTTGAACTGCAAGGAATTTCAAATATACACTGGGTTTTTCAAAATCCACATGGAGTCACTAAAAGAACTGTTTTGGATCATGTTGCTCTGCCAATTTTGGCGCGTGGAGAACCTGCTAATTCAGCAGAAAAAATTGCATTAGAATACTTGCAAATGTTCCATTTAGAATATGCTGCATTTAGCGAATTTCGCTCTATTTCAGGTGGAGAAGCACAAAGGTTGATGTTGGCTAGAGCTCTTGCATCTAAACCTGATTTACTGCTCGTGGATGAGCCAACTGCATCACTAGATACAAAAACTGCACTTGAAGTATCAAATGTACTTATGAACTTAAAGAGCACTGGAACAATTGTAATAATTGCTACACATGATGAAAAAGTGAAAAATGCATGTTCTAAAATAACAGATTTAACAAGTTTTAGTTCTTCACCTGAAATCATCTGATTTATTATCCTTAATCCACAATATTACAGGAATGACATATTTCTAACCATGTATTTAGTAAGTAGATACAGTATACTAAGTTGACTATAAAAAGAAATGTAGGAAACAATAGGAGAATTTGCAGGTTTTAAGTATAAAAGTAGTTAATAAATAGAAAAAATGTTGCAAACTAAAACTATTGTAAACTATAGTATTATTAAAATTATTAGGTATAAAATTACGAAGGAGGTATTATGCTTAAGAAACCAGCTAAAATAGTTAAATTGCTTAGTTCAACGACAATGATTTTAGGATTGCTGCTCAGCGTTAGCATTACTAATGCAAATGCAGTAATAACAATCAACGGTGATTATACGGCTGCACTGCACATAAAAGCAAGAGCAAGGCTAAATGCAACATCATTGGGTATTGGATATCCAGGTCACACATGGAGATCAGACTGTGCTGCATTGAATGGAGATGCGGTAGAGTTTCCACCGCCAAATGCAGGAAGAACGACTAATGTGTGGTTAAGCGCAAGAGATTTAACAACTAATGTAAAGGGTTATTCTTCGGCTGCTTATATGTTTAACTTTCCACCTGGAGCGGGCGATAAAACCATACGTTTCACTGATCCTCAATATCCCCAAATTTATGCTGATACTTGTACACCAGACAATTGGACTGATTGGAAACATTATGCATAAGGTTTCATCGCCAAAAATACCAGCACTTTTGTTTTCTGCATTAGTGCTGGTTCTTTTGTTTTCTGCATGCTCAAAAGGGAAACATGAATCTCAACTGTATTCTGGATACGCCGAAAGTCCAAGTACGGATGACAATATAACTTCTGAAAATAAACCTACAGAAGGTGATGCATGGATAGAGTATTTTTACAAGTACTTTGACAGTAGTAAAAGAAGTGAAGTTGTAAATAAAGCAATGGATTTGTTAACTGCCAAGTGTATGAAAGATAAAGGTTTTGACTATAAAATAGAAAAAAAAGAAGACAGTAATCAGATATCTACTTTTCCATTTCAAAATAGATTAGTTGGAGATCCAGATTGGGGAACAACAGATATAGAGTATGCCAAAATATACGGTTACTTACCACAAGATATTGCTTTTATGTTTTACGAGAATATGCCAGGAGTTGGTGGAGCAAATCCAAATTGGGCAAAAGCACCACAAGAAGAACAAGATCGCTTTGACATCGCAAAAAAACAGGAAGCAATAAGGAGTAGAATAAATCCTGAATATATTAAGGCATATTCAGGTGATAATGGCTGTTCAAATACAGGAGAAACTGACTTTTATAATGGACTAAATGTGGATGCTTCTCGTAGTGATCAGATTGGAGAACTTAGAATAAAGATTAAAGAAATGGCAGCAGATGATCCACTTTTTGCTCCAAAGCTTAAAGAATGGTCAGAATGCATGAGTCCAAAAGGTTTTAGTCTTGATTTCTTGCCAGGTGCACGCTATACTAAAGGTAAACAAATTGAAGCTGCAAATCCTGCATATGGTCCAGACAATTCGCTCCTAGCCGTTGCAGATGCAGAATGTAAACAGCAAACTGGTTTTATAGATGCATGGCATAAAGTACTAGATGAGGTTGAAGAACGAGAACTCAAAAACAACTTGCCAATATTTGAGGAAGAAAAAGCATATACAGACTCTATGATAAACCGAGCAAATGAAATAATAGAGAAGTATGGTAATGAATTTAAGTAACAAGTTAAAGAAACTTGCAAGAACCATTAGAATACACTTGACGAATACCAGAAAGTATGCTATAATGCAATTGTTGCAAGTAACAAGGCTTGCGGTTCGTTTTATTAAGGAGATGATATGGTTAAGAAACTAATCAGAAATTCTATTGCAAGTTTAGCAGTTGCTGGGCTTGTCGCAACTTCAGGTGTTGCTTTTGCTAATGCTGCGCAGCCTGGTAATTACCTTTATGATGGTGTTAATATTCGCCAAAATGGCAATGTAAGTTCCACTGTACTTGGTATGGGGTATAAAGTAGATGGTCTTATGGCAATATGTGCCGCACAAGGTGGTTCTGCTATTAATGGAAATACTAATTGGATTAGACATACTAATAATAAGTCTAGTGTTAATGGTTACTCTACGGAAGAGTATGTAACTTGGGTAGGTGGCATCACCAAAGGATCTGGAGCAGTTTGCAATGGCTAAAAAATCAAGTGTCCATTGTTCTGGTACAAAACTACATAAAATAGCATTTGCTATTTTATGTAGTTTTGTTATCATTCCTTTATCTGCATGCGGTAAGTCATCTGCTGAAAAAACTGCTGAACCATATTCTGACAAGAATGTTAGTTCTCAGAGTCCTGCGCCTAGCCCACAAACTAAGTCGACCAATGATTTAGTCGATCCGCTTGATGCATATAATTTAACTGTAGATGAAAAAAATATAGTGCAAAGTGCAAGCAATAAATTGGTATCAGAGTGTATGCATAAAAAAGGATTTAATTTGAGAGATGATTATGTGGGTTTAGTTAAATATACTGATAATGATGATAAAATAGATCGCAATCCACAGCTTTGGGGTTTAATAAGTGATGCAGATATTGCAAAATTTGGTTATAATTCTGATCCAAATTCTGATGCTCATGGCAAAATACTGAGCACTGAAGAGTCAGATAAATATAAGGATTATTTTCATGCACTGATTAATGATGTGGATGGATGTCAATTAAAAGCAGACGCTCCCGTTTATGAGGGAACTTATGAATCCAAAGAAAATCAGGCACAAGACGCAGACTTTCACAAAGAAGCAGAATCTCAAGCATTAGCAGATAACAGGGTTACATCTCTTGTTTCCGCTTGGTCAAAATGCATGAAAGATGCTGGTTATAATTATAGCACACCTCTTGATGCTGCCAATGCGCCTTGGAAAGCAGAGCCAGATAAAGCTGAAATAGATACTGCAAAAGCAGACATGGCATGCAAAGAAAAAGTCGATCTCTTTAAGGGTTATACAAGAGTGCTTTTTGAAAAGGAATCTGAATTGATTAAGTCCAAATACTTGCCGACATTTACAGAAAACAAAAAATTGCTAGATAGAAGACTTAAACAAGCGCAAGATATTTTGGCTAAGTAAGCAAAATATAAGGTAGTTATGAAAAAACGTATTTTGAGCGCTGGAGCATTAGTTGTGGTTGTTGTTACACTTGGTATTGTTGGTTTTCAGCAATACCAAGATTGGTCGATGAAGAATGCTGTTCACGAACGCTATTTTCAATATTGGCATGCTTATGAATCTGTATTCTCAAATAGTTCTACTGATCCAAACATTCTTGAAAATTATGCACGAGGCAATTATCTAAGAAAAGTTATATCTGGTGCAAAAGAATCTCGCAAAAATAATAATTTATCACTTGGAAATATTGGACATTCTGATGTACATATTACAGCACTAGGTGATTATGCGACAGTCCAAGATTGTATAAACTTTAAGGATTGGAGACTAACTGATTTAGCAGGAAAGCCTGTTGAAGGGCAGTTAATTCATTCGCAAGCTCAATTATACGAGGTTCCATTAAACAGAATAGATGGACAATGGTATGTTATGCAACCAAATGAAATTGGAACATGCTAATTTAAGTAGAAACTTAAAAAAGTACTTGACAAACTTAAAAAAGTGTGGTACAATGTATAGTCGTTGCAGATAATAAGGTCTGCAATTTTTAAGTAAGTCATTAGGAGATTATATATGATGAAATTAAAAGCGAGTAAAGTAGCCAAACTATTTGGTTCAATGGCGATGGTTTTAGGATTGTTGTTTAGCGCAAGCGTAAGCGAAGCAAATGCTGTGATAACAATTAATGGTGACTATAAGGATGCTCTGCACATTAAAATAAGGGGGAGATTAAATTCGACTTCTTTAGGAATAGGGTATCCAGGACATAATTGGAGATCAGATTGCGTTGCATTAGATGGCGATTCTGTAATAGTGCCTAATAATGGTAGACCAACTAATATGTGGCTAAGTGCAAGAGACATAAAAACACAAATAAAAGGTTATTCATCTGCAGCATATATGCTTGATTTTACACCTAATACTGTAGCTATAATTTTTGATCCTCGCTATCCGCAAAAGCACGGTGATATTTGCGATCCAGATAATTGGCCATATTAAATCATGAATAAAGTTACGCTACTAAAGAATCCAGTACTATTGTTCTCTGCATTAGTACTAATTTTTGTATTCACTTCTTGCTCAAAAGAAAAGCAAGATTCTGCTCCATACTCTGCAGAATCCGAAAGACCATCTTCGTCGCAATCATCAGATGCTAACAAGGATCAAGAAGCTCACAAAAACGATGTATGGGTAGAATACTTTGATAACTACTTTGACACAAGCAAAAGCACTGAACTAACAAATAAGGCAATGGATTTATTAACTGCTAAGTGCATGAAAGACAAAGGGTTTGACTATAAAATGGACACAAAAAAAGATGATCGTATATCAACTTTTCCTTTTAAGGATAAACTAGTTGGAGATCCTGATTGGGGAACAACAGATGTTGAATATGCTAAAGTATATGGTTACCTACCACCACAATTTGCATTTATGCTTTATGAAAATATACCAGGTATTGGCGGAGATACTACTGGAATGCCAAAAGCCCCGCAAGAAGAAAAAGATCTTTATGATCCTGGAAAAATACCTGAACGAGCTAGCATCGAAAAATCAAAAAATACTCCTGAATATAATCAAGCATATGGTGGAGAAAATGGTTGTTCAAATACAGGAGAAACTGATTTTTATAAAGGATTGAATACAGATGTTTCAAGAAGTGATCAAATTGGGCAACTACGTGCAAAAATAAGAGAAATGGCAACTGACGATTCACAGTTTACACCAAAAATAAATGAATGGTCAGAGTGTATAAAACCAAAAGGGTTTGTTTTTAACTTTCCACCAGCTGCAAAAAAGGCAAATGGCGAGTTATTGAAAACTACTAATCCATCATATGGAAGAGATAATACACTCCTAGCCACCGCAGATGCAGAATGTAAACAGCAGACTGGATTTATAGATGCGTGGCATAAAGTACTAGATGAGGTTGAAGAACGAGAACTCAAAAACAACTTGCCAATATTTGAGGCAGAAAAAGCATATACCGATTCTATGATAAACCGAGCAAATGAAATAATAGAGAAGTATGGTAATGAATTTAAGTAACAAGTTAAAGAAACTTGCAAGAACCATTAGAATACACTTGACGAATACCAGAAAGTGTGGTATAATGATAGTTTTTGCAAGTAACAAAGTCTGCAATTTTTAAATAAGTCATTAGGAGATGATGTGTGATGAAAGTAACAGCGAGTAAAGTAGCCAAACTACTTGGTTCAATGGCGATGGTTTTAGGATTGTTGTTTAGCGCGAGTGTAAGCGAAGCAAATGCTGTAATAACAATTAATGGTGACTATACAGATGCA
>JAIRWY010000097.1 GCA_031268675.1 Candidatus Ancillula glyptotermitis
CCCCCCCCCACATTTTTTCAAGTGCCACAATTAAAAAGTACCAAATTGTAGTGTAATCACCACCATGTGAATTCAAGGTTGAAATTCCATGCCAACCATATTGCAGTAAATAATCCCACCATGCCACTTGGGTCACAGATAAATCATCACCAAAAAAATGTCTAGTGGAATAAACTAGCAAGAAGTATGCGATCAAACTAATCACAACCATGCAGATTTGAATTCTGTATTTTAAGATTAGTGTTCTTGTGTTATATTCTGCAAACGTTGCTCCACCTGTTTTAAAAGACCTCATTAATTTTCCCTTCACAATGACTTTCACAATATAAATTATAATACTACGTCAAGTATAGCATACAATTATTAGTTTTGCAACCACAATTGGATCCTACCTCAAATTGTTCTTACTGTAAATTTGTGGTATAATGGAAGTATGATAGATATTGTAGGACGCGAATATAAAGATTTTGAAAAGCCCAAGATGTTGAGGGAACATGGTTTGGCGCGTGTTATAACAATGTGCAATCAAAAAGGTGGTGTTGGAAAGACTACTAGCACAATAAATTTGGGTGCTGCATTTGCAGAACTTGGTAGAAGAGTGTTAATTATTGATTTTGATCCTCAGGGTGCGGCATCAGTAGGACTTGGAGTGAACTCATATGATCAAGATGTAACGATCTACGAACTGCTCTCAAATGACGAGATCGATCCTACAGTTGCTATTGCGCGTACAAGTATAGAGAACCTAGATATTATTCCAGCAAATATTGAACTTTCTGCTGCAGAAGTCCAACTAGTTAATGAAGTTGCACGTGAAAGTATTCTGAACACGATTTTGGAGAAGTTAAAACCAGACTATGATCTAATACTTATAGATTGTCAACCATCACTTGGACTTTTAACTGTTAATGCATTAACTGCAGCAGATGGTGTTTTAATTCCTTTGGCAACTGAATATTTTGCACTTCGAGGAGTTGCTCTACTAATTGATACTATTGAAAAAGTGCGCCTTAGATTAAATAAAACACTTCAATTAGATGGTATTTTTGCTACTATGTTCGATTCAAGAACTCATCATAGTTCTGAGGTTGTTGAATCCATATACAATGCATTTGGTGATAAGCTTTTGCATACTTCAATTGCCAGAACTGTGAAGTTCCCAGATTCTACAGTAGCAGCATTGCCAGTAACAAAATTTGCTCCGAATCACTCATCTGCATCATCTTACAGAAAACTTGCTGCTGAGTTGATACAAAGAGGTGCTGTAAACTAGTGAATGGTGTTTTTGATGAACAATTGCCACAATTGAGTGAGCAGTTTTTGAAAAAACCAGTAGATACAGGTACGCATTTTAATGTACATCTTGATGATTTTCAGGGACCATTCGAGACTCTGTTGTCAATGATTTCAAAGCGTCGGTTAGATATAACTAATATTAGTTTGTCGCAGATAACTGATGAGTTTATATCATATGTGAAGCAATTGAATGAAAAAAGTGAGCGGTTAGATGAAATTTCTGAATTTATACTCATAGCAGCGATTTTATTAGAACTTAAAAGTGCTCGTTTATTACCAGGTTCAGAGGATATAACACCAGAAGATCTTGACCTACTTGAAGCTCGTGATTTACTATTTGCGAAATTGTTACAATACAAGGCGTATAAAGATGTTGCTGCTAAGTTCGCTAGTCGGTTTGAAATATATGGGCGGTCGATTCCGCGCCAAGTACCGCTTTCGTCTGACTTTGCAACGGTTTTGCCAGAACTTGCATGGAATACAACACCAAAACAACTCGCTGCATTGGCTGTTGCTGCATTTTTAACTCAACGCTTTGCTAATGCTGGTGTTTCTCTGGACCACATTCATATGAGGCAAGTTAGTGTTGTTGAGCAAGGTGTTCAAATGTGCAACATTCTCAAAAAGAAAGGCTCTATTTCATTTAAACAGTTGATTCAAGATACTAATGAACCAATAATCGTAGTTAGCAGGTTTCTGTCATTGCTAGAACTCTATAAAATGGATGCGGTTAGTTTTGAACAGAAGAAGTCACTCAGCGAGTTAACAATCAGGTGGATTGCAAACGATTCGTGGGATTACAAAAAGCAGTTTGCAACATCAGATTTTGATAGTTTAAAGTATGTTGGAGGTACAAGTGGAACAAAATAGTGTTAATAATCTTGATGAGGTTGGTTTTGATGTGAAGTCATATCCAGGCGGACTTAAAGCTGCACTAGAGGCAATCTTGATAGTTGTTTCAGAACCTCAAATTCCTGAAAAACTTGCAAAAGCACTGGCTGTTAGAGAGGATGAGGTACAAAAAGCACTAGAGGAGTTATCAATCAAATACCGCGAGCAAGAATGTGGTTTTGAGCTAAAAGAGTTTGATAATCAGTGGCGGTTTTATTGTGCACAAGAATTTTTTGGCGTTGTTTCCAAATATTTGCAGAGGACTTCAGAATCGAAGCTATCTCAAGCAGCACTAGAGACACTTGCTATAATTGCGTACAAACAGCCCACTACGCGCTCTCAGGTTGCATCAATTCGTGGTGTTAGTGTTGATGGGGTTTTTAGAACACTTTTAACTCGTGGATTGATTGAAAAGTTTGAACAAAATGGGAACTTAGGGATTGACAACTACATTACAACTTCCGCATTTTTGGAGAAGTTAGGAATAACTAGTCTTGATGAACTTGAACCACTTGCCCCATATTTACCAGAAGATATTACACAGATTTCAGAATTTGATGACTTCAGGAAGAAAAGCAGAACTCAAAATGACGGAGAGGAAGAAAATGTCTGAAGATGGTGTTAGATTGCAGAAAATTTTAGCTGCATCAGGTGTTGGTTCAAGGCGGTTTTGCGAAGAGTTGATAGCATCTGGTGTTGTTGAACTTAATGGAAAAATTGTTACAGAGCAAGGTGTGCGCGCAAATTTGAGTATTGACGAAATACGAATCAATGGTGAGCGAATCAACATGAATCCGAATACTATTACAATTGCCTTGAATAAGCCTGTTGGAGTTGTATCAGCGATGTCCGATGATCGGGGGCGCATGACTATAGATGATGTAATTGGTAACAAATATGGTAGATTATTTCATATTGGTAGGCTTGATCAAGATTCTTCAGGTCTAATTTTGTTGACCAACGACGGTGATTTAGCGCAGGTAATTGCACATCCGCGCTTTGAAATTGCAAAGACCTATATTTTAAAACTGTGCGGACGAATTACAACAGGAATTGTGCAAAAAATGTTGAAGGGTTTTGAGCTTGAAGATGGTTTTATGAAGTTTGATTATCTGAGGATACTGGGGGAGACAGGCAATAATCCTACGAAGGTAACACTTGTTGAAGTAGTAATCCACAGTGGTAAAAACCGCATTTTGAGGCGTTCATTTGAACATTTTGATATAAAAGTACTAGAGCTTGTGCGAACACAAATTGGAAATATTCGACTTGGACAATTGCCAGAAGGAAAAACTAGAGTATTGGCTGAGGTGGAAGTTTCTAGACTCGAGGCGATTGCGCTCAATAAAGTTGCTGAAAAAAGAAGTGGTCGTAATAATTCAAGAAGCAATTTGAAGGCGCAGAAAATATGATTCATGAAGAAAAAAACCGTATAATAGCACTTGATGGACCTGCAGGTTCTGGTAAATCTTCAACAGCACAACTTCTGGCTCAGAAACTCAATTACAAGCTTCTTGATACGGGAGCATATTATAGAATTGCGACACTTTACTGCATGATGAATTACATTGATCTGCAAATACCTAGTAGTGTTCTTAGTGCAGTTTCTCATCTTGTTGCACCTTGTGAGCAAGTTGAGTGTATAAAATCTGAACATGATGGAATGCATACTGAGTTTGAAGTAAGTCTAGATCCAAACCAGCGGTTTGTATTATTGGATGGTGAAGATATAAGTTCACAGATAAGAACTGAAGCAGTTACAAAATGTATTCATTACATCTCATCAAATACAGATGTTCGGCAGATGTTGATTATGCTACAACAGAAAATTGTACAGGAAAATGCAAATACAGGAATAGTTCTTGAAGGTAGAGATACAACTGATGTTGTTGCCCCTAATGCATCTTTGAAGATATTGTTAACAGCGAGCAACTATGCGCGTTCACTAAGGCGTGCTAAGCAAAATGGAGAAGATGTTGATATAACTTCTGAAGCTATTGCTAATCGTGATTCAATTGACGCAAATACGACTAATTTCCTTGATAGTTCAGTAAAAAGAAATGACGTAAAAGTAATTGATAATTCTGATTTAACTCTTGAAGAAACCACTCAGAAGATATTAGATCTTTTTGTATTTGACAAACATTAAGTTTTGTGATATAATGTTATTAGTCGCATTCGATAGGTTCAAAATGATTGCGTAGATTTTGCTATCTGAGTTGAGAATACGCTAGCTCAGTACACCAGTTATGTTATGAAGGAGAAAATATGGCAAAGGCAAAGTACGAGCGCACAAAGCCGCACGTAAATGTTGGAACAATTGGTCACGTTGACCACGGTAAGACTACTCTTACTGCAGCTATTTCAAAGGTCTTGCACGACAAGTTCCCAGATTTGAACCCTGAGTTCAAGTTTGATGAAATTGATAAGGCACCTGAGGAAAAGCAGCGCGGTATTACTATTAACATCGCGCATATTGAGTATGAGACGGAGAAGCGTCATTATGCACATGTTGATGCACCAGGTCACGCTGATTATATTAAAAATATGATTACAGGTGCTGCTCAAATGGACGGTGCTATTTTGGTTGTTGCTGCAACAGATGGACCAATGGCACAAACTCGTGAGCATGTTCTTTTAGCTCGCCAAGTTGGCGTTCCAGTTCTACTCGTTGCTCTGAATAAGTCAGATGCTGTGGATGATCCAGAGCTTCTTGAGTTAGTTGAGATGGAGGTTCGTGAACTTCTTTCAAGTCAGGGATTTGATGGAGATAATGCACCAGTTGTTCAAGTTTCTGCACTTAAAGCACTTGAAGGAGATGCAAAATGGGCAGCAAAAGTTGAAGAACTTATGGATGCAGTTGATGAATTCGTCCCAGAACCTGTACGTGATCTTGATAAACCATTCTTGATGCCTATTGAGGATGTATTCACAATTACAGGTCGTGGAACAGTTGTTACAGGTCGTGTTGAGCGAGGTGTTCTGCCCATTAACACTGAGGTTGAAATTGTTGGTATTCGTGATCTTCAGAAAACAACTGTTACTGGTATTGAAACGTTCCACAAGCAGATGGATTCGGCTCAGGCTGGAGATAATACAGGTCTACTTCTTCGTGGTATTGATAGAACGGACGTTGAAAGAGGACAGGTTATTGCTAAGCCTGGTTCTGTTACTCCACACACGAAGTTTGAGGCACAAGTTTATGTTCTTTCAAAAGAAGAAGGTGGACGCCACAAGCCATTTGAATCTGGTTATCGTCCTCAGTTCTATTTCCGAACTACTGATGTTACTGGTGTTGTTGAGTTACCAGCAGAAACAGTTCTTGTTATGCCTGGCGATAATACAACTATGACTGTTACGCTAATTCAGCCAATTGCAATGGAAGAAGGTCTTGGATTTGCAATTCGTGAAGGCGGTCGAACTGTTGGATCTGGTCGAGTTACTAAAATTGTTGAGTAATTCTACCAAAGAATAACAGTATTTTTTGGGGGGAGAGGCCTAAATGGTTTCTCCCTCATTTTTTTGAAATTATGTATATCAATTTAGTTCTTGCGAAAATTTGACATTAGAGACAATATATGGTATACTGTACAGACAATATAATTTTAGTAGTATAATAGGAGGCTGGTAATGGACATTGATATGGGCGCTTTGCGTGAACTAGTACAAGAGCGCGGTATAGACTTTGATTCTGCAGTTTTTGCCGTAGAGCAAGCTTTACTAGTCGCGTACCATAAAGTTGAGGGATCACAGAAGGTTGCACGAGTTGATTTCGATCGCAAGACAGGACATGTACGAATTTGGGCAAAAAGAATTCTAAATGACGAAGGTAGTATTGAAAACTCAAATAGTGATGACCAAGAAGATTTAATTTTTTCTGATGAATTTGATGATACACCTGAAGATTTTGGACGTGTGGCAGTTTCAACTGCAAGGCAAGTAATTTTGCAAAAGATTCGTCAAGCAGAAGATCTTAGAATACTTGGTAGTTTCAAGGACAAGAAAGATCAGATTGTTTCTGGAATTGTTAAACCGTATGATGTCAGTTCAGAGAGAGCAGCTCATGAAGCAGAAAAAAAAGGAATACATGCATCGTTTTTTAACGGTCTAGTTAAACTTGATGCTGGAAATGGTGTTGAATTACTACTTCCTCTTTCTGAACAGGTTCCTGGAGAGAGATACGAACCTGGTGGAAGATTTCGTGTATTCGTTGTTGATGTTGCAAGGGGTGCAAAGGGTCCGCAAATTGTTTGCTCAAGATCTCATCCGCAACTTGTGCAAAAGTTATTTGAGCTTGAGGTTCCAGAGATTGAAAAGGGAGCTGCTGAGATTGTATCAATTGCTAGAGAAGCTGGACATAGAACTAAGATTTCCGTTAAGTCACTTGAAGAAGGTTTCAATGCAAAAGGTGCTTTAATTGGGCCTATGGGTGCAAGGGTACGCGCAGTTATGAATGAACTTGGTGGTGAGAAGATTGATATAATCAACTGGGATGAAAATCCTGCTCATTATATTTCAAATGCACTTTCTCCGTCTAAAACTACTGGTGTTAAAATTATAGATCATGATGCAAAAACAGCTCATGTTGTTGTTCCAGAATATCAACTGTCGTTGGCTATTGGTAGAGATGGACAGAATGCTAGACTTGCAGCTCGTTTAACTGGTTGGAAAATAGATATAATTTCTGATGCACTTATTGCTGCAGATGATAGAAAAACTGGCGCAGATGAAACAGCTGTTGAAGAAGTAATATAGGTATAGTGGGGTGAGTAGTTTTTGGCAGATATTAGGGTACACGAACTTGCAAAGGAGTATGGGCTTAGTAGCAAGGCTTTAATTGAGAAATTACAGAAGATGGGTGAACATGTTAAGGCACCCTCTTCAACTATACTTGCTCCAATTGAGCGAAAACTGCGAGAAGAACTTGGTGATGTACCAAAAAGTACCGTAAATGTACCCAAAAATGAAAAGTCAACTACTGAAAAAGGTACTAAAGATGTAAGCATTATTGCAACACCTGGTGCTATTTCAAAAAAACCACTGGTAAAGCCTAAGATCGGATTAAAGAAAGCATTGGATTCCACTGATGCAGAATCTAAAACGCCAGAAGTTAATCGGAATGTCAAAGATGCTCCTGATGATGTTAAAAAAGAAGTAAATAAACATAATGAGCCTGAAAAAAGCCTATCAAAAAATTCGCCAATTCCATCTCCTTCGGATATACGCAAAAAAGTTGGTAATAATCCATACTCAATTCCGCGCCCCAGAATGCAACGGAGGAATAATAACGGCGGTGGTTTAATTAAAGCTGGTTCGTATAATCCGTTTAGTAGAGGTCCAAAAACTGGGAATAACGATAGTAAGAGTGGTCGGCATAATGGAGATTCTCAAAATAGCAGAGGAGACAGGTTTGGCGGAGATAATCAGAGAAGATCTGGACATAATAATGGTAGCCAGCACCGCAATTTTAACAACCATGGTGGTAATAACTCTCAGAATTCAAGATATCCGCAAAGACGATCTGGCGATAACGGAAATGTGAATACCAATCAGGTCAATAATGCAAAAGGTAATGGTGTAAACAAGCCATGGGATGGTTTTCAAAATAATAACAATAATACCTCAAATTCAAATGGACCTGCGCAGCAAAAAGGTGCTATAAATGGACGCACATGGAGCGGAGGCGGGGCTCGAGGTGGTGGACATCATCGCGGAGGAACTGGTGGCGCATTTGGCTCAACTGGGAATAATTCACCGAAGAAAAAGCGTGACTACAAGAGGAATATACGAAATAAAGAAAATGCAGATGCACTTGCAGCGCCTAGTGTTGCAGGAATTAATGTTCGCAAAGGCAACGGAGAAACAGTTCGCCTTAGACAAGGTGCTTCACTTACTGATTTTGGAGAACGCATTGATGAAAATCCAGCAAAGTTGGTGATGATACTATTCAAACTCGGTGAAACAACTACTGCAACTCAATCACTTGATGAAGAAACTTTGGAGTTGCTCGGAGTTGAACTTGGTTATGACATTGAGATGGTATCCGAAGAGGAAGAGGATCGTGAACTACTAGAGGAATTTAACATCAATTTGACTTTGGAAGAGGCATCTGAAGAAAATCTACAACCAAGACCTCCAGTAGTTACTGTAATAGGGCATGTGGATCATGGCAAAACTCGTCTACTAGATTCAATTAGAAAAACGAATGTTGTTGATTCTGAGGTTGGTGGAATTACTCAACGAATTGGCGCATATCAGATACATTTGACACATGAAGGTATAGATCGCAAGGTTACCTTTATAGACACACCAGGACATGAAGCATTCACTGCGATGCGTGCAAGAGGTGCAGAAGTTACTGATATTGCAGTTTTAGTGGTCGCTGCGGATGATGGTGTTATGCCACAAACTGTTGAAGCGATAAATCATGCGCAGTTAGCAAATGTGCCGATAGTGGTTGCAATAAATAAGATTGATAAAGAAGGTGCAGATCCGACAAAAGTTCGCGGGCAGTTGACTGAATTCAATTTAGTTTCTGAGGAGTACGGCGGTCAGACTATATTTGTTGATGTATCTGCAAAGCAAGGAACTGGCATACAAGAGCTTCTTGATGCTATTTTGTTAACTGCTGATGTCGCATTGAATCTACAGGCAAACTCGCAAATGCAGGCTCGTGGTTCTGTTTTGGAGGCGCGGTTAGATAAAGGACGAGGTGCTGTTACTTCAGTTTTAGTACAGACTGGTACATTAAAAGTTGGTGATTCACTTGTTGCTGGTTGTGCGTATGGTCGTGTGAGGGCGATGTTTGATGAGAACGGTAATTCAATAAAAGAGGCATCTGCGTCTCGTGCAGTTCGAGTACTTGGTATGCAGTCCGTTTCTACTGCTGGGGATAGTTTTTTGGTTCCAGACGATGAGAGAACTGCGCGCCAGATTGCCGAGAAGCGTGAGGCGTATCATAGGGCGGCATTGCTCGCAAAACGCCGCAAGAGGATTACACTTGAAGATTTCAAACAGGCTGTTGAAAATGGAAAGATTGAACAGCTGAACATCATTATAAAGGGTGATACATCTGGTAGTGTTGAGGCGCTTGAGGATGCATTAGTTAAGTTGGAAGAACAGGCAGAATTGAATGGAGAAGTGGGTCTAAATGTTATACACCGCGGAGTTGGTTCAATTACGCAAAATGATGTAAACTTGGCAACTGCTGGTAATGCCATTATTATTGGCTATAACGTGAAAACTGCTGGAATGGCGGCAGAATTGGCAGATGTTGAGGGTGTTGATATTCGCTACTACAATGTTATTTATCGCGCAATTGATGATATTGAATTGAGTCTACACGGTATGTTAAAACCGCAGTTTGAGGAGCAAGTTATTGGTACTGCGAGAATTCAAGAGTTGTTTAAATCCTCAAAAGCTGGTATAATTGCTGGTTGTTTGGTAAAGAGTGGTGAGATAAAACGAGGTAGTAAAGCAAGAGTTATACGAAATGAAGTTGTTATTGCCTCTGACCTAAAAGTTGATAGTTTAAAACGCTTTAAAGATGATGCAGTTTCTGTAAAAGAAGGATTTGAGTGCGGAATTGGTGTTGGAGTAAGCTTTAATGATTTGGAACTAGAGGACATGATTGAGACTTATGAAGATGTTGAAATTGAGCGTAAAGTTGTTCGTAAGACAGAAAGTCAAGCATGAGAAGGCGAAACGGTGATGATCGGCGCGAAAAATTATCTTCTTTAATACTGAAAGTTGTCGCGACCACCATAAGGGAGGAAATTAAGGATCCCATTATAAAAGATGTTACAATAATTGATGTGTCGGTAACAGGAGATCTGCAAAATGCAACAATTTATTGGACAATTCTTAATGAAGATAGGATATTAAAAACTGAGCAGGCTTTACAAAAGGTTGTTGGTAGAATTCGGAAAGTCCTTGCATCTGAATTGTCTATGAGGCTAGTTCCAACTATATCGTTTGAGCATGACCGTGTGTTAAATAATGTTAGAAGTATTGATAATCTGCTGGCGGAAGTAGCAATGCGTGACAATTTGCTTAATAAACAAAGAGAGAATGCAGCTTTTGCTGGAGAAGTTAGTCCATATAAGACACAAGAGGTTGATGATGATTCAGGTAGATGATACTGGAACTAATAACGAGATATATAGAGGAGTATTTCTGGTTGATAAGCCAGCTGGTATAACTTCTGCAAGCGTAGATTATAAGCTGCGAGAGCATGTTGCGAAGTTAACTGGTATAGAAACAAAAAAACAGTATCCAAGAGTTGGACATGCTGGAACTTTAGATCCTTTTGCAACTGGTGCATTAGTTATAGGTATTGGTGATGCAACTAAGGAGTTGAATGAACTCAAGGGTAGTAATAAGCAATATGAGGCAACAATCAGGCTCGGTTTTTCAACAGATACGGATGATTATACTGGTACAATTATTGAAACTGCGACTTCTAAAAGACTTAAAGCATTAACAGATGATGAAATTGAAGATGCACTTTATGCTGTCCTAGAAAGAGAAACGCAAATTCCCTGTGCATATTCTGCAAAACATGTTGATGGTGTACGTGCATATGATTTAGCCAGAAATGCTCGCGAAAATGCTCTTGGTGATGCATCTGCTAAGTTGCCTGAATTGAAGCCTATTGCTGTAAAGTTTGAACTTAATGATTTTTCAATTGTTCGAGATAGTAGTAATATATTCATAAAAATAGATGTTTTATCATCAGAAGGTGCGTATATTAGGGCTATAGCTCGTGATTTGGGCGATGAACTTGAAGTTGGTGGTCATCTGACCGAACTTCGGCGAATTGGAGTTGGAGAGTATAGTATAGATCAATTTGTGAAATTAGAAGATCTGCTTAAAACTACAACCTATGATGAATTTGCGAAGTATTCTCGTGCATTTTTGTCAAAGTTTGTTGCAACTATTGGTGCATTTGATGGCGTACATATCGGTCACCAAGAATTGATACAGCGAACCGTTAAAATTGCGAATGAAATTGGTAACAAATCAGTTGTTTTTATTGTTAACCGTGCGCAGTCTCAAAAACTAATGGATATTACAACTAGAAAAGCGCTTATAAAGAGTTTAGGAGTTGATGAATGCGCAGTTCTTAATGTGGAAGATATTAAGGATTATTACTATCAGGAGTTCTTGGATATTGTAAATGAGAAGTATAATATAACAACTTGGGCATTAACTGAAGAATCTACAATTGGTAAAGATGCAACTGGTGATATTGTGAATATACAGGATTATTTAGAGCCTAAAGGTATAGATGTTGTAAATATCAACATGCTGATGACTTATAGCCATAGTCTTGGACAAGTTGCTCTATCATCAACTCTTATACGGAATGCGTTAGAGACTGGACATGTTAAAATTGCTCAAAAATTGCTAGGACGACTCTACAAGATTAAAGGAACGGTTGCAGAAGGTAATAAAAGAGGAAGAAAGTTAGGGTTTCCGACTGCTAATCTTGAATGCATTGATACTGTGTTGCCTAGAGAAGGTGTTTATTATGGTGCAGCAGAATGGATTAACAATCATAAAAACAAAAATGTTAAAAAGCGTGCAGCTGCATTGATTTCAATAGGAACTAACCCTACTTTTGGAGATGAAAAGCTCTCAGTTGAAGTTAATATCGTTGGATTAAAAAGTTCTAGTTTGAATTTATACGGAAAACAACTTAAAATTGCATTTCATGCTCGCATTCGACCAATTAGAAAATATGATGAACCTCAGTCACTTATTAGGCAGTTGTTTTATGAATCAAAAATTGCTGCAGCGGCGTGGGCTTTAGAGAGTGGGCGTGTAATAGTTATACCAACTGATACAGTGATTGGTCTTGCATGTTCATATTATATACCACAAGCAGCTAATTCAATATACAGTCTAAAGGAGAGGTCAACTTCAAAGCCACTTCAAATTCTGGTGTCAACTACTGAACAGGCATATACTATTGGTTATTTTAATGATGATGCAAAAAGGTTCGCGAAGAATAATTGGCCAGGTCCTTTTACAGTTATTGTTCCAAAGAAGGATGAACCTGGAAAAACAGTTGGATTGAGAGTTTCTGATAATCGTCTAGTTTCTGATTTAATCAAGTTTGTTGGTCCGTTATACTGTAGTTCAGCAAATAAAGCAGGTGAACAAACTCCTACTTCTGTAAACGATGTCATCAAGCTCTTTGACCGTAAAGTAGAGGCATTTTTCTTTAAGAATAAAATTTCTACTGGTATTCCATCAGCAGTAATTGACTTCACAGGACCTACACCGCAGAGGCTTCGCTGATGTTCGGTTATGAAGTTTCTGATTTTGAGAGATATGTTCCAAATGAGGAGCATAGTTCTTCTCGTAGTGATTTTGAAAGGGATCGCGCCAGAATATTGCATTCATCATCACTTAGGCGCTTGGGCACAAAAACACAAGTACTTGGTGCAGATTTTGATGATTTCGTTAGAACTAGGCTGACGCATACACTGGAAGTTGCTCAAATTGGGCGTACAATTGCGAAAAAAGTTGGATGTAGTGAAGACATTGTTGATGCAGCATGTCTAGCACACGATATTGGTCACCCTCCATTTGGGCATAATGGAGAACTTGCATTGAATGAAGTTGCTAAGGATATAGGCGGTTTTGAGGGCAATGCGCAAACATTTCGCTTGTTGACTCGTCTTGAGCCAAAGATTTTTGCAGCAGATGGGAGGTCTGCTGGGCTGAATTTAACGCGAGCAGTTTTGGATGCAACAATTAAGTACCCGTGGACTTTTGGTGATGCAAAAGAGCATAGAACACCAGATAGAACTCTAAAATACAGTGTTTATGAAGATGATACTGAGATTTACGACTGGGTGCGTATAAAAACTCCAGAAAACATGAAGTATAACAAGTGCATTGAAGCACAGATCATGGATTTGGCAGATGATATCTCATATTGTGTGCACGATATTGAAGATGCATTGGTATCTGGTGCATTTACTGGTGAATCCTTAGCAGTTTTACGCGAAAAAAGCAATCAACAACTAGTTTTTGACGCTATTCATGACTGGTTTGGTACTGAATTTGAGGATGATGAATTATCCAGCGCAATTGGACGACTAGAAAGTATTGGAGTCTTGGACATTGAATTTACAGGATCAAGAAGTTCTTATGCTGCACTGAAGAATATGACATCAACTTTAATAGGTAGATTTGCGACTAAAACTGAAAATTCCATAGTGTTTGAAGGTGATTCAGATTTAAGAACGCGCTACCATTTGAATTTGAGACTAGATAAGCAAATGCGTGCTGAAATACAGATTCTAAAAGGATTTTCTGTAGTATTTGTTATGTCTGCGCGTGATGCGATGTCACTATCGAAATTACAAAGAGAAGTTATATATGATTTAGCAGAATTTTTCATGCGCGGTAATGGATTAGATAAGATGTTTGAAGATGATTTTAAGAATTCGACATCTGATTACCACAAACTAAGAGTAGTCATTGACCAAATTGCCTGTTTGACAGATTTTTCAGCTTCTAAAATTGCTAAGTCGTTAATTGGAGTAGTTTAATGTCAAGAATTGCGCCAAAAGAAGATATTGAGCGACTTAGAGATCTTGTAAGTATAACAGATATAGTTTCGCAATTCGTTACGTTGAAAAATGCTGGTGTTGGTGCAGCAAAAGGCTTATGTCCATTCCATGACGAGAAAACACCTTCATTTACTGTTCGCGAATCAACAGGCACATTTCATTGTTTCGGTTGTGGAGAGGGGGGTGATGTATTTACATTCATCATGAAAATAAATGGTGTAGATTTTCCAGAAAGTTTAGAGATTGTTGCGCAAAAAATTGGCTATTCAATTAGTTATAAGGAGGTCTTTGAACGAGCAAGATCAGATAAAGATACTCAAATAACGCGCTCTAGGGTACTTCTAGCGAACAAAAGGGCGAGTGGGTACTTCTTTAGCCAGTTCCAGTCTACCGAAGCCCAAACTGCACGAGAGATGATGTATAACCGCAAATTTACAGATGAGGACTGTGCTAGATTTGGTGTGGGGTATGCTCCACGCGGTTCAAATAATTTGGTTCAGTATATGCAAGATGCAGGTTTTACGCGCCCAGAACTTGAGGCTGCTGGACTAGTTACTATAACTGCGCGTGGTATACTTGATCGATTTCAAGGCCGCTTAATTTGGCCAATTAGGGATACTGCAGGTGATATTCTAGGCTTTGGTGCCAGAAAGCTCTATGATGATGACTTTTTTGATGCCAAGTACTTGAATACTAGTGAAACTCGTGTATACAAAAAGTCGTCTGTGCTGTATGGTGTGGATTTAGCGCGCAAGCAGATTGGTAAAACTCATAGTTGTGTGATTGTGGAAGGTTATACTGATGTTATGGCAATGCATTTAGCTGGAATTGATACAGCAGTAGCAACTTGTGGAACTAGTTTTGGCTCAGATCATGTTAAAATCATACGCCGCTTGATGGGTGATACTGATTATAGTGCCTCACTTTCAACTACATCCTCATTTCAAAAACGGTCTGGAAAAGTTATCTTCACCTTTGATGGTGATGAAGCGGGTTTGAATGCTGCTATGAAAGCATTTTCAGGTGATCAGAGCTTCGTTACACAAACATATATTGCAATTGTACCTGGTGGAATGGATCCATGTGATTTGCGCATCCAGAATGGCAACCTTGCCCTGAAAAATCTAGTAGATGCAGCAATTCCTATGTTTGAGTTTGCAATTCAAGTTGTTATTCAAGATCATGATATAACTACATCTGAAGGAAGAGTTGGCGCTACGCGTTCAGCTGCACTTATTATAGCAACTATTAAGGATCGCGCACTTAGGCCAGAATATGCACGCATCTTGGCTGGAAAAGTTGGTGTCCCAATTAAGACTGTACAAGAGGAAATAAAAGCAGCAATGCATATTTTACAGTCAAATTCTCTTCAGGCGGCTGTTGACCAGCAGATTCAGTTGCGCCCAAAAAAACAGCAAAGTGATTTGCGTACATTAGTTTCTAGCCAGTTGCTATCTCTGGTCTTGCAATTTCCTCAGAAAGTTGATGCTGACAAATTCTTAGAGTTAGAAAGCGACTACTTCGTGAATCCATTTCTGAGAAAGATTTTCAGTAGAATAGTTGAACTTGGTGGAGTTGATATTGGAAAGTCTCTAAAATCAAAGGCATGGATTGATCTTATTGGTGAGGATTTTGATCAAAATGAACGCAATTTGTTAATTAGGTTGTCCACTTTTCTGGTTCCCATTGCACAAGACAACCAAGTTCCGACACTCTCAGATGAGTTAATTGACAAGATTATTGAATATGCATTGTCTAGTAGGACTACCGATATTAAACAGGAAATACGGGCACTAAAAGTTACAAATGCCGACTATAGGGAGAAGTTTAAAAAACTAATGGATTTAGAACTCATGATTAAATCACGCAGCCAGAAGTAGTGTTTGCATTAAATATCTCGATGAGTTAGATTGACCGAGTATCCTAGTTTCTTCAGCCTCTTTTCGTACTCAATTGCTATACTAACAGACCGATGTTGACCTCCAGTACATCCAAATGCGATCGTTAAATGCGACTTGTTCTCATATATGAATTCCGTGAATGTCTGTATAGTTGCTTCAGTAAACGAGTCCAAGAATTTGTGTGCTGACGGATTGCGAAAAACATATTCAGAAACTTCAGGATCTTTACCAGTTTTGTTTTTCAGCTTTTCAACCCAAAATGGATTTGGCAAAAATCGAACATCCACCATAAATTCCGCATCAATTGGAATACCGTGCTTAAATCCAAACGACATGACATAAATTTTTAGTTCCTCTATTTTTCCTTCAAGCATTTTAACAATTGTGCGTGATAAGTCATGTATTGTTAAGTCTGTTGTGTCAATTTGATAATCAGCTTTATTGCGCAAGTCCATAAGTGATTTTCGCTCTAATTGTATACTTTTCAACAAACTTGTATCGTTATTTTGTAGTGGATGTGGTCTTCTAACATGCTCAAAACGTCTAACTAGCTCAAAGTCTGATGCTTCAAAGAATATGATTTTATACTTCTTGCCGAGTAATTTCATGCTGTTAAGTACATCATCTAAATCTGTAAAGTATTCTCGCGAACGCATATCAATAACTACTGCAATCTTTTTTGCAAAAGTTTCATTTCTTGATGTCATTTCTAAAAGTGGTAATATAAGTTTAGGCGGTAAATTATTAACAACGAAATAGCCCAAATCTTCTAGTACACCAACTGCATGGGATCTACCAGATCCAGAAAGTCCAGTTATAATAAGCAATTGATTTTTCATGATCTGAGTTCTCCGCCTATTTCTCTAACGGAATTAATGATCTCCTGTCTAAACGCTTTAATATCATCTGGATGAAGTGTACAGTTCTCTGCACGCAATGATACTGAAATTGATAAAGATTTTTTGTCTATACCTAATTTCTCATGCAAGAAGATGTCAAATACTTTAACTTTGGAGATTATCTGGACTTTGAGTTTTTTTGATATGTCTGAGATTGCATTTTTTACAGCTGATGTTACAACAGAGCAGTGTATATCGCGTGACATCACAAATGCAAAATCCTCTAATGCTTCAGGATATGTTGAAACATTGACTACTTTTAGTGGTTCAGATGGATAGAATCTGGATAAAGCATCAAGATCGATTTCAAATGCAGAACTTCGAGGCGGTAGATCATATTTTTTGCAGACAGCTTTGCTGAGTTCACCAGCAATACCTACTTCTTTATCTGCATGTAGTAGTTTTGCGCGCCGTCCAGGATGGAAAAGTTTAGCGATTGCAGATGTTGTAGAACTTTTTGGCTCAATTTGCTCAATTTTTAAACTACTAGTTGCATATGCACCAGAAAGTACACTCACGCATTTTGCAGCCTCAAGGGACTGTATCCAATTTGTTTCTGGACTTGGGGTAGGTGCCTGATCCAAAAACCACTCTTTTTTTGTCCCTGAATTAACCAGTATTCCAGCAATTTTCTTTGGCTGTGATGGTATTGCTCGTGCGATTTGCCCAAGTTCTACTTTGCTTGGTAGTTTTCCTCCTTCAAATTTTGGAACTTTAGCATGTGCATCTTTTGGTAGATGGTATACGCTACCAATTTCAAAAATCTGCAAGTTTTTATTCCCGCGCCTAATATTTAATGAAGCAGTTTCAAGTAATGTCTGCAGTAAAATAGTACGCAGAAATGGTCTATCACCCATCAGTGGATTAGTTAATTCAATATATTCAGAAACCTCATCTTTTGAGTTCTCCTCAGATATGAACGGATAACTAAGAACTTCTGTAAAACCTCGTGCTGCTAATGTAGTTGAAATTAACTTGCGCATCTCAATATTTCTATAAACCTTCGTTAATCCCTTATGAACTGCCCTAGTTGCAACTGGTAGAACGCTTGGAATTTTGTCATATCCATATATTCTGGCAATTTCTTCAACTAAATCTGCTTGTATGCGCAAATCTGGTCTCCATGAAGGTGGTTGAACTGTAAAACGTGCATTTTCATCAGTTTTTGTAACAGAACAGCCAATTTCTTCTAGTATTTTAACAACTTCATCAATTTTAACCTCTATACCGAGTAAACGATCAACTTCTGAATAGTGAAAATCTATTGTATAACTTGGTAAACCATCTCCAGCATCAGAATAACTTTTAGGTAACTTTGCACCACCATATTTTTCTAGTAGTTTTGCCGCAAAGTATATGCTTGCCAACTGTAAATTAGAGTCAATTCCGCGCTCAAATCGTTTGGAACTTTCAGAAGATATTTTATGTCTACGAGCTGATCTTGAAATGCTAACAGGATCAAAATAAGCACCCTCTAATAGTACGTTTTTAGTATTTTGTGTTACTTCAGTTTCTAAACCGCCCATAATTCCACCAATTCCGATAGCTCTAGCACCACTGCCTCCGTTAGAGTCACAGATTAACAAGTCTTCAGGATCTAGGTTATGAATTTTACCGTCTAAGGTTGTAAGAGTTTCTCCAACATTTGCGCGCCGAACAACTATTGGGAGAGTAAGAGTATCAAAATCATATGCATGTAATGGAGTTCCAAAATGCATCATTGTGTAGTTTGTTACATCAACTGGTAATGAAATTGAGCGGATATTCACACTATTAAGTCGTTCAACCATCCACTTGGGTGTTTGTGCTGTAATATCAAGATTTTCAATTTTTAAAACTGCGAACTTTGCACATCCTTGTTTTTGTTGTATTGGTAGTTTGTCATCTAGTATTATTTTAATATCTTGTGCTTTTTTCAGCTCGGATGAATCTCTAATTGCATCAAGCGCCAAGTCTTTGAAAGTGCTACCAGTTGAAATTGCATACTCACGTGCAATTCCCCTATAACAGAAGCAATAACCACGATCTGGAGTAACATTAATCTCTAAGATTTCACCACCAATTCCAAGTAATTCCTTAACATCCTCACCAGCTTTAAGACCTTTATGATCCTCGATGATTAGAATACCAGAATGCGAATCTCCAAGTTCAAGTTCTCGCTCCGAGCAGATCATTCCATTTGAAATATGTCCATATGTTCGGCGTGGGCTAATTTCAAAACCACCTGGTAAAATAGCACCAGGAAGTGCAACAACAACTAAATCATCAACCTTGAAGTTGTTCGCACCGCAAATTATTCCGCGACTTCCTATTTTCAGTTCTTTGGACTCATCATCTACAGAATCATTGAAACGACCCACATCAACTCTACAATAGTTAATAACTTTACCGTTCTTTTGCTCTTCTGGGTGAATTTCTAGCACTTTTCCGAGAACAACATTTCCTAGAACCTTGCCTTTGTGAATTTCTTCTTCTTCAAGTCCAACTTTAACCAGATCTGAAGCAAGTTGTTCAGCATTTAGATGCTCTGGAGCTAAAGTGTAGTCTTTTAGCCAATCTATATTTACATTAATCACTTGCGCCCCCTAAATTTTGAAGTCCAAATTGTCTACTAAATCGTATATCTCCTTCAACAATATCATGCATATCTTGAATTTCATGTCGTAGCATAAGCGTTCTTTCTAGTCCCATTCCAAATGCAAAACCTGTATAAACATCAGGATCTAGTCCACATGACTTTAGTACATTTGGGTTTACCATTCCGCAACCGCCCCATTCAATCCAACCTGCACCACCTTTTTTGTGCTCATACCATACATCCATCTCTGCAGAAGGTTCTGTGAATGGGAAAAAACTTGGTCGAAGCCTTGTTTTTGCGCTTGGGCCGAACATTGCTTTTGCAAATGCATCTATAGTTCCTTTGAGATTGGACATGTTGAGTCCGATATCAACAGCTAAACCTTCGCATTGGTGAAAAACTGGCGTGTGCGTTGCATCTAATTCATCACTTCTAAAAACCTTGCCAGGACATGCAATATATAGTGGTGCACCATTTTCAATCAATGACCGTGCTTGAACTGGTGACGTGTGCGTTCTCATAACAACATTTTCTCTTTTTGTGTAGAAAGTATCCTGCATCTGTCTAGCTGGATGATCTGTGCTAAAATTCAGAGCATCAAAGTTAAACCACTCCGCCTCAAGTTCGGGACCTTCGGCAATTTCCCATCCTAGTGTTTTAAAAAAATGTGCAATATTTTCTTGTAGTACATTTAGTGGGTGTCTAGCTCCTAGCGGGTGTATATCTGTGGGTAATGTTACATCTACAACTTCTGCTAGCATAACTTTTTCTTCACTTAATGCGATGAGTTTATTGCGTGTAATTCTGTGTACATGTTCAACATGTTTGCGTGCGCCCACAAGTGCGTCCTTCATTATTTTCTTTTCGCCATATTCTAAACTACCTATTCCTTTAGCAATATCTTGGAACATTGACTTTGAACCAAGAGAATTTGCTTGAGTTTCGTGCAAATGATCGATGTTTTTACATAAAAGCAATTCCTCAATTGCAATATCATGCGCGACAAGTAGCCTTCTGCCTAATTCTAAATTCATTAGTTCTTCGTCATTTACTACAAATTTGTAAACCATGTACTATATTATAACACAAAAACTAGTACAACCTGCATATGGCTGCATACGCATCTTTATCACTTCACGCACCCTAAAGCCCTAAAAATCGGCGTTTGCTTAAGTAACTTATCTTGATATTGTCTTACACGTGATTAACTTCTCTAATTTTGCAAACTCCTCCTTTACCACTATCTGCTTTATCCCACTTTTGGTCAAAACTAGTAATTATATCTTGAAGACACTTGTTTGCAAAAACTGTCCAATA
>JAIRWY010000030.1 GCA_031268675.1 Candidatus Ancillula glyptotermitis
TTCTTCTTGAGCAAATCCAGGTGGTTTTATAACCTAGACCTTCATTAAGGCTATTTATAAGCACGTGGTTTGATTTAAGGTGCTTATGTGTGTTATATACACATGTACTATTTTGAAGAGGTAAAACAGGCTTTTTTATACTTCATGATGTATAAGCATGGTGATAAGTGCGGTTTCTTGTATAAAATACTACTTCTTGTGGTGTGTAGTTCTGATTGGAATTCAGCCTAGTTGACAACAGATAAGAAGTGTGGTATAATGCAAGTACACGGGGTGCTTTTGACACTAAGTTGGATATGAGGTTGGGCACAAGTAAATAACCACTTAGTTGTTGGATGCTGAGAGTATACTCGTTGAACCTGTATAGTTAGGACTAGCGAAGGGATTGTAATGAGAATAACGATAAATGGTGAAGTTGTTCAGCAGGAGTATGGAGCATCAGGGACTCTTGAGGACTTGCTGATTTCTAGTGGCTTTGCAAATTCAGGACCCACAAAAGAGCGGGATTTGAGTTGCTTGGTGGTTTCAAAAGATGACGAGATTATAACTAGGGCAGAATTTGCCACAACTGTAATCAAAGAGAATGATGCATTTGAAGTTTTGCGGTTTGTGGGAGGTGGTTAAATGCCACGTATTGTTTTGAATACAAAAGAACTTGAAATTACTACTGGTAGAACGCTTTTTGAAGTAAAGAAACAGTGGCATGAAAATAACTATCCAGACATTAATGAGGAAGATATTGTTACAATTGTAGATGGTTTTGCTTCAATGACTGATGTTGTACTTCATGATGGGCAAGAAATAAGCTTAATTGCTAAAGGCGAGGTTCCAAATGAAGAGGAACTAGAATCGCTCATGGTGTCCAGACACACACCTGGAGTTCACAAAGCCGTTAAAATGGCAACTGTTGCAGTTTGCGGACTTGGTGGTTTGGGGTCAACGGTTGCAATTGCACTCGCTAGAATTGGAGTTGGTAAATTACATCTAATTGATTTTGATGTGGTTGAACCAAGCAACTTAAATCGACAGCAGTACAAGATTAAGCATCTAGGTGCTTATAAAACGCAGGCTTTGAGTCAAGAGATTGCTGAAATCAACCCGTATATTGAAGTTGAAGTTACAAATACACGCATTTCGTTTGAAAATGCACCTGAATTACTCAAGAATGATGATATTATTTGCGAATGTTTTGATAATCCAGTTGCTAAAGCGCAGTTGACTAATTCTGTGCGTATTCACTTACCAGAAACTCCGTTAGTTGCAGCATCAGGGTTGGCAGGCTATGAAAGTTCAAACACAATTAAAACGCGCAAACTTTCCAAGAACTTCTATATTGCTGGTGACTTAGATACATCTGCACAAATTGGACGCGGTCTTATGGCTCCACGAGTATTAGTTTGTGCAGGACATCAGGCAAACCAAGTATTGCGGCTGATTTTAGGGGAAAAAGATGTCTAACATTGCAGATCCATGGAAACTTGGAGATTATGAATTCACATCTAGATTTATTTTAGGATCTGGTAAGTATTCAGTTGATCTTATAGATGCATCGGTTAAACATGCTGGTGCTCAAATTATTACTCTGGCTCTTAGGCGAGCAAGTAGTACGGCCGATGACAATATTATGAACTACATTCCTGAAACAGTTACTATTTTGCCCAACACTTCAGGTGCCCGCAATGCTGAAGAAGCTGTGAAAGTTGCGCGGTTGGCTAGAAAACTAGGTTGTAAGGACTTCGTGAAAGTTGAAGTAGTTCATGATTCTAAGTACCTTTTGCCTGATAACTACGAAACTGCAAAAGCAACTGAAATTTTAGCGAATGAGGGATTTGTCGTACTACCGTATATGTATCCAGATCTGAATGCAGCAAGAGATATGGTTAATGCTGGTGCGGCTGCGATTATGCCCTTGGGTGCGCCAATTGGCTCAAATAAGGGGCTTAGGACTAAGGACTTCATCAGAATTCTACTAGATGAAATTGATCTACCGATAATTGTAGATGCTGGAATTGGAAAACCGTCTCATGCAACTGAGGCTATGGAAATGGGGGTTACTGCAGTTATGGCGAATACTGCAATTGCAACTGCAGGTAATGTCGTGCAGATGTCCAATGCCTTCAGGTTGGCGATTGAAGCTGGTAGATTAGGCTATTTGGCTGAAACTGGTCGCGTATTGGAGGCTGGAGCTTCTGCATCTTCTCCATTAACTGGATTTTTAGGAGAATAACTGGAAACAAGGATAAAGCGCGGAATTTTTGACTACTATGAGAATCAAGATCAACTTAGTAGTGAAGTTATGCTTGCAGTTCTTGAACAAAGAAATGCATTTGATTACGAGAAGTTTACGCATGTGGATGTTAAGCATGCATTAGAAGAAACACTTGATTTCAGAGGGCTTTCACTACAAGGGTTTATGGCGTTATTATCACCAGCAGCAGCTCCACTTCTTGAAGAACTTGCACAAGCTGCTCAACGAGTAAAAAAAGTACATTTTGGTAACAATATCTCCCTTTTTACTCCACTTTATATTGCCAACTACTGTGAAGATGAGTGTACTTATTGTGGTTTTAGTCGTTTCAACAAGATAAAAAGAGCAAAGCTCACAGACTGGCAGATTGAATCCGAGTGTAAGGAAATTGTGAAATCTGGACTTGAAGAAGTGTTGATTTTAACTGGTGAAAGTCAGGCATTTTCTAATTACAAGTATATCGGACAGGCGTGTAAAACTGCTAAGAAGTATTTTCGCGCAATTGGAATTGAAGTTCAACCAATGAATGTTGACGAATACAAGTACTTGCATAATTCTGGTGCAGATTTTGTAACGGTTTTTCAAGAAACTTATGATACTGATGTATACGACATTGTACATCCTGGAGGTAGAAAACGTATTTTTCCATATCGGTTTGATACCGCTGAACGTGCATTACTGGGCGGTTTTAGAGGTGTTGCATTCGGAGCATTACTTGGTTTGGCAGATTTTAGAAAAGATGCACTCGCAGTTGGTTTACATGCTATGCAAATTCAGAAGAAGTTTCCGCACGCTGAGATTTCTATTTCATGTCCACGCATACGCCCAATTTTAGGAGATGATAACTTACCGTCTGATATTGGAGTCCCACTAACTCCAGTCACCGAAGAGCAACTTTTGCAGATTATATGTGCATACAGGCTGTTTTTACCATTTGCAAATATTACAGTTTCTACTCGTGAGAACGAGAAGTTCCGTAATGAAATTTTCAAAATTGCTGCAACAAAGATTTCTGCTGGTGTTAGTGTGGGAGTTGGTGGACATGGTGAAGAAGCAGTTGGTGACGAACAGTTTGAAATTGATGATGTTCGCAGTGTTCCTGAAATATGTAAAATGCTTAAAAATGCAAAACTACAACCTGTTATGAGCGAATATATGTATTTATAAGGAGCAAGTGTTAAATGCTTAGAATTTGTATTACCAGCCGTGAGCGATTTTTTCTAAACGAGGACTATCAACAAAAAGACTACGATTTATTACTACTTGAACTTGAAAAACGTAAAACTACACCAGATTTTATTCTTTTGCGTGAACAGTTGGACTTCAGAAATTCTCAAGACTACAGAAGGCTTGCAGAAAAACTACTACCAACTTTTGGTAAGAAACTTATTCTTCACTCACGCGCGGAACTTGCTAATGAATTCGGAGTTCCACTTCACTTCTCATATATGCAAGTGCATGAAATTTTAAATGCACAGCACTTGAACCGCATTCCATTTTTTAGTGTTTCTGTACACTCAGTTGATCAGGTAAAAGAACTTGAAAAACTTCCGAAGCAGATTACTACTAGAATTCGTTTTTTGCTGGCAGGACATGTGTTCTCAACGCCATCACATCCACAAACACCAGGAAAAGGACTAAACTGGTTGAAAAAAGTAGTGGACAATTCATCACTAGATATAATCGCCGTTGGTGGTATAAACAACTTGAATATGAAGATACTTATGGATTCAGGAATTGTTGGCTGGGCAGGGATTTCAACTTGGTTAGAAAACTAAAAGTGTCCTACTTCTGATCAGAATCCAGTTAGAAGCAAAATGTCATAGGCATGTGGTATAATGAAGATATGAAATCAACTCCGCTTGCTATTCCGAGCATTCTTCTAGGTAAGTTAATGCGCGGTATTTTGGTTGTTTCTTCAAAAAATTCTGGAACTGCACTTCCTGGTAGAGTTGTTGAGTTGATTGACAAAAAGTTTCTAGTTCGCATGTTCTCTAAAATGAAGTACGGAGTTTTGGTAGTTTCTGGAACTAACGGTAAAACAACCACAACTCATATTATAGCAAAACTACTAGAAGCACAAGGTCTGCGCGTTTTTACAAACCGCTCAGGCTCTAATTTTACGCGTGGAGTTATTTCTGAGTTAGTCCGTTGGTCTAGTGTTTTTGGGAATCCTCGCGCAGATATAGCAGTTCTTGAACTAGATGAAGCATACGGAGTACATTTTTGCAAAGTTGTTAAACCAAACTACACCGTTTTGCTCAATGTGACTAGAGACCAGTTAGACCGTTTTGGTGAAATTGATTATACCGCTAAATTACTTGAAAAAATAGCAAAAAGTACACAGGACTCTCTCATTTTAAATCGTGAAGATCCACATATTTATAGGATAAAAGATAAAGTCAAGAATAGCATCAATATTTCGTTTTTTGGGCTGAATCCTGAACTGCGCGATACATTTCGCAATGACAACGAATTGCACTCTGAAGAGATTATAACTGCGTACGAAGAAGACAGAACTCCAGTAACTTGGGATGCAATGCAGTCGTATAAGCCTAATAACTGTGTTATTTTGGAGGACTTTGAAAATTCTTCTGCTCTTTATACCATCAACTCGCATAAATTTGCATGTAATGTTGCAATTTCAGGACTTCACAATGTGTTCAATTCTGCAGCTGCTATTGCGGCAGTTCGTGCAGTTATGAAAAGTGACATCAAAGGAGCAGAATTGATGAGCGCATTGGCAAATATATCTTCACCTTTTGGGCGCGGGGAAACAATTGAGGTCAATGGACGAAAAGTCGAACTTGTACTTGTTAAAAATCCTGCTGGTTTTAGGCTGGCTATGTTATCTTTTGAAGAAAATGCAACATACTCAATGGTCGTAATCAATGATGAATATGCAGATGGACGCGACACTAGTTGGCTTTGGGACGTTGATTTTACAAAACTTAATGAAAAACATGGAAAAAGTAAAGGTGTTAAAGTTGTCTCAGGTAACCGTGCGTACGATATGGCACTGCGACTAATCTACAGCGATATCATAGTTGATGAAATTGAGCCAGACATTGAAATAGCAACCAAAAGTTTTATTAACAACTACGGTGGAAATACAAGTGTTCGTAAAATATACTGCACATATACTGCGATGTTAAAAATTAGGCAAATTCTGACAAATAAGAGGGGGCTGGATATATGAGCATTTTCACACAGGAATTCAATATCCTTGAGCTTTATACGGATCAGATGAACATCTACGCAGACACTGGTAATTCTACAATACTAAAAAAACGCATGGAGCTGTATTCATTGAAGGCGAATATCACGCATTATAATATCGGTGATGTATTTCCAACTAAGGTAGATATTGTTGTTTCTGGTGGAGGTCAAGATAGTTCGCAAATGGAGATTATTGAGGACTTGCTTTCAGTGAAGAATCACCTAAAACTACTGGCTTTAGATTCCACACCTATGCTTGTGGTATGCGGAATGTACCAACTTTTCGGAAACTATTTCCAAACAAGTACTGGGAAAAAAGTTGATGGATTAGGCATTTTTGATGCATATACAATTGCGCAAGATAAGCGGCTAATTGGAAATGTTGTTGCAAATAGTGAAGCTTTTGGAAAACTTGTTGGATATGAAAATCACTCTGGACAAACTATACTTGGGCAAAGAGCAACTCCACTAGCGGAGCAGATTGAACTAGGTTTTGGAAATGATGCATCTAGTAAAACTGAGGGTATAATCTACAAGAACACGATTGGAACATATTTGCATGGACCTGTTTTTGCAAAAAATCCAAAACTTGCTGACTATTTGATAAATTGTGCAGTAACTAAAAGAATGGGTTATGAAGTCCAGTTAACCGATGATAGAATTACTAAACTTGACAAAATAGTTGAAAAAGCTCGAAAAGTAGCTGAACAATTACAGCAGTAAATAGCCTTTTATATTGCACTCGCAGAATAAGACCATCATGAAGTCATGCGCGAATTAGTAATGTTTTAGTAGTATTTTAAAACTCACAGTATTCTACACATACGAAATATATCACCCAGATTAGAATATTGTAATAGTATTTGGCATGCTCAACTGTATATCTTCCCAATCTTCATGCTTAAGTTGTTTTTGGTGAATTTGTTTAATTCTATCTAAATCATAACCACGCTTCTTTAGCCTACTAATTTGCGTTTCTTCATCAATAGTTAGGACAACCACGCGATCTGGATTTTTCCCAAACTTTTCAATAAATAACTCTCTAGTCTCCCACCACAGCGGTATTTCATGAACAACTAGCAGTGCACAAGTAGGTGAAGTATTTTGTTTAAGAGCAACTTCAAATATACTACTGGCTAATGCATATGTTGCAGGATGTATTAGAGCTTCTAAAGACTTCAACTTGCTCTGCTCTCTAAAAACTTCTGTTGCTAATTCTCCCCGTTCTTGAACTGTGTTCACACCACTTGAAGCACTAAGAACCAGATGAGCAAGTTTATCATAATTGAAACTGAGTATTTTAAGTGTGGTATTATCAGTAGTAAGATTAGCAAAAATAGCTTCAAAAAACTTGCGAATAGCCACTGGAATTACTATTGACTCGCTATTTGCATCATCTGAGTTCTTAAGAACCTCTTGCTCATTTAAACCGTTGTTGTCAATAAAATCAGTTGCGTCATAATCAAATGTGCTATATTTACCACTGTGTTCGGCACCACAATATTCACGAAGCAGAAAACGAACAAGTTCAGATTTACCAGCAGCTGCATATCCTGCAACGACAATATGAAAAACTGAACTACTCACTTAACCAACTATTTAAATACTAGCAACATCCTTTGCCAACGAACTCTTCCTATTTGCAGCTTGATTCTTGTGAATAACTCCTTTTGATACTGCTTTATCAAGTTTACGAGATGCCACTTTAAGCGAACTTGCAGCAAGTTCCCCATTCTTCTGTACAACAGCCTCACGAGTCTTACGAATTAAAGTCTTAAGCTCAGACTTAATAGACACATTTCTTCTATGTGCTTTCTCGTTAGTCAATATTCTCTTCTTCTGTGATTTGATATTTGCCATTACTTCTTTCTACCTTTCAAAAAACAACTTCTCTCATTATACCACAACTTCTTATGCATTGTCAACTACGGAACTATTTCATTGTGAATAATATTACGGAATGTCCGCCCTAAAAAAAATATTACGGAATGTCCGCCCCCAAAAAATTGAGACTATGATACGTTATATATTTATGAAAAACCAACTATATAATAGAGA
>JAIRWY010000001.1 GCA_031268675.1 Candidatus Ancillula glyptotermitis
CAGATTTATTAAGAGATATATATGCAAAAAGAGTAGATATTGAGAAACTTGGATATATAGGAAAAGCAGAAGGTGAAATTTTAGTGAGCGTGTTTCCTTGCTTGTCTAAAAGTGATAAACCTGGTATGGGTTATATGAGCATTGATAGATTATACGATAGGCAGATTAAAGATCCTGAGAAAGTAATTCCGACCAATTATTTGCCATTTGCAACAGATGGATTTGGCAATGACTTTTATTTAGACTTGGATAATCCTACTAGTACTGATATTATATATGGTAATCAAATGGTTTTCTTTGATGAGCCAGATCCAATTAGGTTTACGGTGTTTAGGCATGACTAGTGCGGTAATATGAATTGTTCAGTATAACACAAAGTCAACTTGACAATGACTTGGCAAATATCAGAAATTGTGGTATACTGTGTATTATACCGAGTAGGTAAAGATTGGCAGTGGAATAGAAATGGAGTATAGCGTGAGTAAAGAACTGAATAGAGAAGAACCCAATAAGGGTGTAGAAGTAACTGAAAAGAATCTGGATAAAACGGTTGCTGGCGAAGGTGGTCTTGTGGGGTCTGAAATGCCTTGGGATGATGGGAGTGGTATACGCAATATCTATGTTCGTTGGGGGAATCATTCTGATTGGGTTTGGTCTCCGTATTATTTTGCTAATGATTATTATTATTATAATAACGGGTCGAGGTGTTCTACGTACATATCTATGACAGGAAAACTCAATGATGACTTTAAACTTGCGAATTCTTATTTTAAAATTGAACGTGCACAATACTCTAATGACTATGTTTGGCATCACGTGTTTTGGTATCCTGGATATAGTTGGACACTTTGTAAAGATCCTTATCCTTATACTTATACTTATTATTATATGAATGCAACCGATTGGGAGTCTCTGTGGCGTACTAAAAATCAAAATAAAGAGTGTTTAATGCAGCTTGTTGAAAAGGATCTTCATAATAAAAAAAGAGGTAGTGAAGAAATGGGTCATGTAGGAGCTGCTGCACAGCATAGACTGTTACATGGTGGCTATAGGACTACTTTCAAAAATAAAGGAACAAGAAATTCAGATTCCGCTGAAGAATACCTACTAAATTTTCCAGATCGAAGCCCAGAATCACTGATTCTTCCAGATCAAAGTTCAGAATATCGTGGTGGAATTTACGTACCTGAAGAGACTGACGAACACATAGAGGCACTAAGAGATAAGTTTAAGTTTAGCACTTGGACAACGGATTTATTAAAGTATATATATAAAAATGGTGATAGTGGCATTAGGAAGCTTAAGTATTATGGAGAAGCAGAAGGTATGATTTTAGCAAGTGTGTATCCTTGCTTTTCTAAAAGTGATAAACCAGGCGAGGGCTATATGAGTATTGATAGATTGTATAGCGCGCAAATAGATGTACCAAAATCCAAAAGAATAATTCAAGATAACTACTTACCATTTGCAACAGATGGTTTTGGCAATGACTTCTATCTAGATCTTAATAGTCCAACTGGTTGTAAAAATATTTACTATGGTGACCAAATGGTTTTCTTTGATGAGCCAGATCCAATTAGATTTTTTGAGTTTGACTCAGAATATAAGACAGAAAGCCTTGCTGATTTAGCTAACAACTAAAATTGCTAGTTGTTCATTAGCCATAGCACAATATAGCTTATAAGTATGTTTCGCGTTGTGAATACGCACATCTGTTTTTGTATTGGTCTTACCTGATGCAGATGGTAAAGTAGTAAGAGTTACATTTTATTGAAAAAGTTCAACAATGTACTTGACAAATAGAAAGTTGTTGATATAATGTTAAGAGTAAGTTGTAAATCGTTGATGGGAAGGATTATAATGAATAGATTTAGAAAAGTACTCGCTGGTGGAGCATTGGCTCTCACTTTTGGCTCGGACGGCATAAGTGTTTCAGCTAGTGCTATTGATAATGCACATGGCAATGCTACAGAAGCAAAAGCATCAGAGTTTAGGCTTGTTAGAAAGTCATCATTTTTACTTTTTGCATTAGTACTAGTTTTTGTGTTTTCTTCTTGCTCAAAAGAAAAGCAAGAGTCTGCTCCATATTCTGGGCAAACTGAAAGTCCAAGTGCTTCTAGCACAACTTCTGAAAATAAACCACAAGAAAATGATGCATGGGTAGAATATTTTGACAAGTATTTAGATAGTAAAAAAGGTCTTGAGGTTAAAGACAAAGCAGAAGATTTACTTACTACCAAATGTATGAAGGATAAGGGTTTTATATATAAAAAGCCTCTGAGTGTAGACATGTCAAAAGGAGTGGCCATGAGTGATACCCGTTTCCCTTATGCAAGCAAAAATGTATTTGACCAAACGTGGGGTATTTTAGATAAGGAATATGCTAAAATATATGGTTACACTTCACTAATGTATGCATATACCTATTTTGAGGGAGATCAGATGCACGACAATATATATTTTCTACAAGGTGATAATAAAGATAGCTATAATCCTCTAAAAGTTGACCATCCGAAGTGGTTGAAAGCTCCTGCAAATTCAAGTCCATCTATACCTGCAACCGATACTAGTCCAGATGAATCAAAACCAGAATATCAAGCAGCACTAAATAGCGATTCTGGTTGTGAGAATACTGCAATTTCCAATTTCACAGATGGTCTGGACTTAAATGTTAGTAGAATTGGGCAAATTGGGCAAATTAGACTAAAAGTTAAAGAATCGGTATTAAATGAAGATAAAGTAACCGCAAAACTTAAAGAGTGGTCAGAATGTATGAATACGAAAAACTTTAGTATTGAATTTCCTCCACTATCTGAAAAATCACTGAATTTACCACCTGCAAATCCTGCATATGGCGAAGATAATACACTTCTAGCTGTTGCAGATGTAGAATGTAAACAACAAACTGGATTTATAGATGCATGGCACAAAGTGCTAGATGAGGTCGAAGAACGAGAAGTAAAGAATAACTTGCCAATATTTGAGGCAGAAAAGGCATACACAGACTCTATGATAAACCGCACAAATGAAATAATAGAGAAGTATAGCAGTGAGTTTAAGTAATGCTTAAAATTCTTCAGCTTGCTTGACAATAAGTTGAGAATGTGGTACAATACAAAGAGTTGTAAGCAAAATGCCTGCAACTTTTAGTTTAGTAAATAGAAGATGATAATATGAGAAGAATAAGTAAAATAGTTACAGGCGGAGTGTTAGCTCTTGCTTTAGGTGTATCTACAGCTAGCGCTGTTGCAAATGCAGAAGACCATCCTGGCGATTATACTGGACCAGGCGTTAATATTCGTCAAACTGGTAATCTAGATTCCGTTGTACTTGGTATGGGATATCAAGGTCAGGGTCTTATGGCAAAATGTTCTGCGCAAGGTGGTTCAAATGTTGATGGAGAAACTCATTGGATTAAGCACAGCAATAATCAATCCAAAATTGTCGGATATTCAATAAAAACATATGTAACTTGGTCAGGTGGCATTCCATACTCTTCTGGATCGGTTTGCAATGGCTAATAAAATTGGTAACCAATACTTTAATGTAGCACCACATAGAATAGCACTTGCTGTTTTATGTGGTATTGTTGCTTTTTCTTTATCATCATGTGGTAATTCTTCTGCAAAAAATACTGAGCCTTATTCAGACAAAAGTACAAGTCCACAAAGTTCTGCAACTAGTTCACAAACTCACCCAGCAAATGATTTAATCAATCCGCTTGATGCATATAATTTAACTGTAGATGAAAAAAACATAGTTCAAAGTGCTAGCAATAAATTAGTATCAGAATGTATGCATAAAAAAGGGTTTAATTTAAGAGATGATTATACAGGCTTTTTCAAATATACTGACGAAGATAACAAAATAGATTTGAGTCCACAACTTTGGGGTTTAATGGATGCTGATAGTGCTGCAAAACGTGGATATAAAGTAGATAATAATTCTCATGGTAAAGAAATTCCCATGGATGATTCAAATAGAGATTATTTTCATGCGTTAATTAATGACGATGACGGATGTGATAAAGAAGGCACTTCATTTTATGGGGATGCTTGGGCATCTAAAGAGAACCAAGCACAAGAAGCAAACTTTTACAAAGAAGCAGAAGATGAGGCATTAGCAGATAGCAGAATTACTTCTATTGTGTCCTCTTGATCAAGTTGTATGAAAGATGCTGGTTATAATTATAATACACCTCTTGATGCTGCTAATGCACCTTGGAAAGCAGAACCTGATACTAATGAAATAAATACAGCAAAAGCAGATATGGCGTGTAAAGAAAAGATTGATCTTTTGAAAACTTATACAAAAGTTAAATATGAAAAAGAAGCTGAATTGATTAAATCCAAATACTTGCCAACATTTACAGAAGATAAGGAAATGTATAACAAGAGGCTTAAAAATGCACAGGCTGTTTTGGCTAAGTAAATATGAGTTATTAGTTGAAGGCGAAATGTAGATGAAAAAACATACTTTGAGTATCGGTGTCTCATTTGTGATTGTTGTCGTAATTGGAATAATTGGTTTTTATCAGTTTCAAGAGTATTGTGTAAAAAATGTTGTTCGTGAGCGCTACTTTCAATATTGGGATGCATATAAATCTGTATTTTCTAGTAATTCTACTGACCCAAATATTCTTGAAAACTATGCACGAGGTAATTATTTGAGAAAAGTTATATCAGGTGCTCAAGAATCTAGGAAGAACGGTAATTTATCACTTGGAAATATTGAACATTCTAATGTGCATGAATTTGTGCTTAATGACCATGCAACAATTCAAGATTGTATAAACTTTAAAGATTGGCGTCTTACTGATTTATCTGGTAAACCTATTGAAGGACAGTTAATTCATTCGCAAGGTCAATTATATGAATTTCCATTGAATAAAATAGATGGACAATGGCATATCATGCAACCAAAAGAAATTGGAGTTTGTTAGTTTTGCATCTTTTATGTAACATTTTCTTGACAACCGCGTACAAAGTGTGGTATAACACATGCACATTATGCCCAAAGATATTAAGTATTATGCTATGAAAATGAGCAAATATATCAGGAAGCCATTACCACCAAGGATCAAAAGGCACAAGACAATAACACATGAGTAGAATTTTTTGCTAGGTATTTTAGCGATGGAGCAAATGGTTGGTCTGAACTTTCAGATAAAGCCGCAGATTTACATAACGAAAAGTGCATGAAGGACAAAGGTTTTAGTCTTTAACTTCCAAAAACAGATGATGATATTAAACTAGAAATGATGGTTTTCCATTTAAGGGTAAAACTGTTGCTGATGAAACTTGGTGTGTAACAGATCCTGAATATGCAAAAGTGTATGGTTATATACCTGGTGGATTCGCACATATGGACTATTTAGGTACAGGAATTGCTGTTAATGCACCTGCAACTTGGTCTAAAGTACCGCCTGAAATATTGGCAATAATGAAAAAGAGAATGAGTGGTGAAGTAGCTAATCCTGAACATCAGGCTGCATTAGATGAATGTAGAAAAATCATGCCATCATTGCGAGATGGTACAGATTATGGTACAGATAAGAACATAAGTAGATCCAATCAAGTTGGTGAACTTCGTATGAAAATAAAGGAAATGGCGATGGAAGATGAGCGCTTAAAACCAGAACTAAAAATATGGTCAGAATGTATGAGTACGAAAAACTTCAGTATTGAATTTCCATCAATGTCAAAAATAGCAGGTGGAGGAAATGAACTTAATGAAAATCATCTTGCTATTTACGGTGAATTTAACGAACTTCTAGCTGTTGCAGATGTAGAATGTAAACAACAAACTGGATTTATAGATGCATGGCACAAAGTGCTAGATGAGGTCGAAGAACGAGAAGTAAAGAATAACTTGACAATAAGCTCAATAATGTATAGTGCCCCCGAATGTTATCCAGATGTGTCTTAGAA
>JAIRWY010000036.1 GCA_031268675.1 Candidatus Ancillula glyptotermitis
ATTGTAGATTTAGAGTTCATTCAACCTACTTAGATGGATGAAAAATATATCATAGGGCGGACATTCCGTAATGTTAAAACGTCTAATAGGGCGGACATTCCGTAATGTTATTCACAGTAGCTGCATCCGCACCTGAAGTATACCACTTCTTCATTTACCACACATCTGATTTTGAGGTAGCAATATAAAGCCAATACTTATACATCGCTGTTCTTTAGAATTGATGCCAGCTTAACAAAGTTATGAATTGACAATGTTTCTCCACGCGCAAGTAGATCAATTTGTAGACTTTCTAATGCGCACTGCACAATGTCTAAGCCATATCCATCTGCGACTAAAAGAGACTTGAGAGTTTTCCTTCTTGCTGAAAACGCAAGATTTATAAGTGCGAAAACATCATCTTGTGAAACTGAATTGTTGTTTAAGCAAAAAGGACTACTTGTATATCTGGTAAACTTCACAAGTTTTGAATCTACGTGCGGGACTGGCCAAAAAGCACTTCTAGGAACAACTGCAGATTGACTAGCAACTCCGAAATATGCAAGTTTTGCTGACGGAATTCCGTACTCTTTTGAACCAGGTTCTGCAGTTAACCGATCTGCAACTTCTGCTTGAACTAATACAAGTGCTTCATTTAATGCCGCAAAACGCGTTAGAAGTGTAATGAGTATTGGAACTCCAACGTTATAGGGTAAATTTGCTACCAACTTATTGCATTGCTCTAGTTGATCATCATGCTTTAACATTAAGGCATCAGCATGAAGAATTTTCAGATTCTCTATATTATGACCTAAACCTTGCAAAGTGCTCTTCAACATGGAACTAAGCTTGCCATCAATTTCAACAGCCACCACATATGCATGCGCATTTAAAAGTCCAGCAGTTAAAGATCCAAGACCTGGACCAACTTCAAGTATATTATCTGCATCTACAACATTCGCAAGACGTACAATTTTCTCAACTTGACTAGAATCCACCATGAAATTTTGCCCAAGTCGCTTATTCGCATAAATACCAGAAGTCTGTGTAAGTTTACGTACAATACTTGGTGTTAACAACTTCCCCATAACATAATTATACCACACCATATATATACATGTTAAAATCTCGCAAGTTCATGTATATAGGTGTTGTATTATACATCTCGTTGTTTATACTAGTTTGAGTGGTTTAATGCAAAACTATATAGCGTGATTTACAAAACAAATCGCACCACTAAACCTCATATGCAAATATTCTCTCCACTTTGCTCCACAAAATTCTATTTCTTTATAACTGTTGAGTTTTCTTGTGTTTCAGGTGATTTTAATTAGGTAATGTATAAATTTTCTTGCTATTATTTTGTATTTTTTATAAAATTCACTTTATTTTGCTTGACATGTGGAGTAAAGTGGTGTATAATGGAATTCAGGTAAGTATATGGTAGAAATTGCGAATGGATTGATCCCAGGTTTATTATTGGGTACGTACACGCCAAGGCTAGATGACAAGGCGCGCTTGATTTTACCTACCAAATTTAGGGGCGCATTAGAGCGAGGTCTAGTTATGACTCGTGGACAAGAGCGATGCTTGTATATATTGCCAATTGATGAGTTCAAGAATATGTATACTCAGATTAAAAATGCACCACTTGGAGATAAACTTTCTCGTGATTATCTACGTATTTTTCTATCTGGTGCAGTTGATGAAATGCCTGATAAACAAGGTAGAGTCACTATTCCCCAAATTCTGCGAAGTTATGCAAATCTAGATCGGGATGTTGTTGTAATTGGTGCAGGTACTAGACTTGAGGTTTGGGATAAACAGGCGTGGGATGATTACTTGCAGAATAACATTGATGCATATTCGCATACTAGTGAGGAGGTACTTCCGAGATGATGAATACTTCCACTCCTAAGCACATTCCAGTAATGCTAAAAACTAGTTATGAATTGCTTTCACCTGTATTGGAAAAATCTGGTAGTGTCTTTTTGGACTGTACACTTGGGCTCGGCGGGCATACTGAGTATTTTCTGGAACATCTACCAGAGCTGCAAGCTATTGGGATTGATAGAGATTCTAGCGCAATTGAATATAGCAAAAGCAGATTACAGAAGTTTTCAGATCGGTTTACTCCTCATCATGCGGTCTACTCTGAGCTTGACAATATTCTTGAACTTAAACATGTGCATCCTAATGCGATTTTGTTTGATTTTGGTGTTAGTTCTATGCAACTTGATGATAAAGAGCGTGGATTTTCTTATATAAAAGATGCACCTTTGGACATGCGCATGGATCAAACATGTGGAGAAACAGCATCTGATCTAATCAAGCGCGTTAGTGTTGAACAGTTGGCAGATATAATCCGCACTAATTCTGGTGAACGATATGCGCTTCAAATTGCTAAGAAAATCAAGGTCAATGAACCTACTACAACTGGTAAACTTGCCTCAATTATAAGGTGCGCTTTGCCAAAAGTTGCTAGATCCAATGCATTATCTTCAATTAAGCGAGTTTTCCAGGCAATTCGTATAGAAGTTAATAGTGAAATGATGCATATTACAAAAGCCCTAGAAAAAGCAATTGTTGCATTAAAAGTAGGTGGTAGAATCCTTGTTCTCTCATTTCATTCTGGAGAAGATATAATTACTAAAAGCATCTTCAAAAAAGGAACACAGGAGTTTATTGACTTGGAGTATAAACAACTTGGCTTTCCTTTTAATCCAAGTAATGCAAAGAAAGGTTATTTGGAGATCATTGCTAATGGTAATAGTGCTAGTGATCATGAAATACTTGAAAATAGTCGTGCAAAGTCTGTTCGTTTGCGATGTGCAAAAAAAATACGGGCACTTGATGAATGTGAGGTGCTTTAGATTTGAACTACGGCAATTCACGCGGTGCCTATGCGGCACGCCGTACGACTGGTGTACAGTATGTACCTAGAGAAGAAGTTGAAAAACCGAAGCTGAGTTTGGTTAAAGTCGAAATTGGGGGGACTTTAGCCAACTCGGTTTTTACCACTATACTATTTGTTGTTGTGATTGCAGGTTTTTTGGGCGTTATGCTGCTGAATATTGCTGTTTCGTCACTTTCAATTCGGGCAACTGATCTAGAAAATCAAATTTCCAAGTTGAACCAAGATTCTCAGGCATTGACTGTGCAGATGGAGGAAAAAGGCTCTGTAATTTTACAAGAAGCAAGTAAAATGGGGATGATATTGCGAGATAAAACCGTTGTTGTTAATTTTGACAATAATAACATCAGCAATTATCAATTGACAAAGGAAGAAGCAGATCGTGCATACGAAGCAAGTGTACAACACTAACGATTTTCTAGTTAGTGCTAACAACTTTGAGGTGAATACTCTGCGGTATGGAGTTATGCGTGCGCTAATAATTGGCGTACTGGTAATTCTTGCTAGTGGATTAGTGTGGATACAGGTTGTGAATGGACCAGTTTGGGCAAATGAGGCGCGGCTTAGTAGAACTCAAAAAGAGGTGCAAGTTGCCAAACGAGGTGATATTCTTGATGTTTCTGGTAATGTTCTAGCAACTTCGGTTGACAAGTATATAATAGCTGTTGACCAAAAACTTATTCAGTCTTGGCATCCAGTTCATTGTAGTGACTCCAATGACCACAATTGTCATCAAATTGATGGACATGATGTAACACAGAGTGGTGCTTTGGGAGTTGCTCAAATGCTTTCGCCACTGCTTGGACAGAATCAACAAGAACTGGCATATAAGTTGAATGGTGATTCACGGTATAAAGTAATTGCAAAAGATGTGGATCCATCAGTAGAACGACAAATAGCTGCTCTAAATCTAGGCGGTATGATTGCATATCAGAAACTTCAGGCGCGTGTATATCCAAATGGAAATATTGCAGGTCCAGAAATTGGTTCGGCATCTTCAAATCCAGATGGAATTAAGGCCCAAGCAGGTATTGAACTAATGATGGATGAAGATTTGTCTGGAAAACCAGGTGAGTACATCTATGAGGCTGGAAGTGGTGGAGAGAAAATTCCAGCTACGAAAAGTGTTAAAAATCAGGCGGTTGATGGACATAATATTAAAACAACTTTGGATTTGGATGCGCAGTGGAGATTGCAAAGTGTTATAGACAACGCCAAGAATACTAACACTGCAGATTGGGCATTTGGCGTAATTGAAAAAGTGAAGACTGGAGAAATTGTTGCAATTGCTGAGTCCAACGCTGAGGCTGCAGGATCTAAAGAGGTTGCACTTCATGGATCGCGTGTGTTCGGAACTGCATTTGAGCCTGGTTCTACAGTTAAAGTGCTCACAACTGCTTCTTTAATTGAGAATAACCTAGTTACCCCAGAAACAGGATTTACTGTTCCAGATCATTATACAACCAGTAATAATCAGGTAATAAAAGATGCACATGATCATTCAACTGCCCGATTAACACTTACTGGAATAATTGGGCAGTCATATAACACTGGGACAGTTATGGCATCTGAGAATTTGGGCATTCAACAACGGTATAACTTCTTGCACGATTTTGGTTTTGGACAACTAACTGGTGTTGGATTTCCAGGTGAAAATCAGGGGCTATTAAACAACTGGGAAAATTGGGATGGTCGTACTATGCATACAGTTCTATTCGGGCAGGGGCTTTCAGTTAGTCCACTTCAAGTTGTTAATTCGTATGCCACAATTGCAAATCACGGTAAAAATCCAGTTCCTACTATAATTTCTTCAATCCAAGATGGTGATGGCAACTGGAAACCATATCCAAAACCAGAAGGGAAACAGGTTATTCGCGATGAAACTGCACTTCGAACACTAGGTGTTTTGGAGGCATCTGTTACTTCTGGAATGTGCTCATCTGCAAAAATGCCTGACTACAGAGTAGGTGGAAAAACTGGAACTGCTGAAGTAATCGGTGCAAATGGACTTTCTGATACTGTCCAGTCCTTCATCGGTGTTCTTCCACTAGATAATCCACAGTTTGCAGTTGGAGTGTTCTATAAAAATCCACATGTTGAATATTCTACAACTGCGACAATTCCGTCTTTTAAGGAGATTGCGTTATTCCTTGCGCAGAAGTATGCAATTTCACCTAGTACACCTGCATCTTATATTCCGCCTGCTAACTGGTAGAATACAAGTGGAGTGCTTCCACTTTTTTTGAATTTTTTGTAGTAGGTATACAAAAAATTCAAAAAAGTATATAATCCACTTGACATTGCATGTTGTGGTGTGGCATACTAGTAC
>JAIRWY010000014.1 GCA_031268675.1 Candidatus Ancillula glyptotermitis
GAGGTCGAAGAACGAGAAGTAAAGAATAACTTGACAATAAGCTCAATAATGTATAGTGCCCCCGAATGTTATCCAGATGTGTCTTAGAATTCCAGATAAGAAAATCAAAACACTAAAAAATTATAGATCCGAGCGAGGATAGCAATGCTTCTAACAGTGCTTCTACTGGGTGAATAAAAATAAGCAATGACCACATCATGATGATTGATACAGTTCGTAGTTTACCAGTTGCTTGCTTGCGTAGTATCGAAAATTTTAACACTAGGAATCTATGGGACCATTTAGTGCATTCATAACTTCTATGTAATCTATTTGAGGTATTCATTTTCGTGGTCTTATTTATCTGCTGTAATCTGAGGATGCTCTGTTTTAACTAGTTTATTGCGTCCAATAGTATGCAAAGAAATACCAGTATTTAGTAAAGCTACTAAACCTATTACAGATATCAGTAAGCCGCCAAAGCGTTGGTGATCAATTAGTTGAGGTATATTAATAGTTATTAGTTGAGCAGATGATATTATTGATAATAAGTATTTATTTTGCCTAAATGTACAAGAAAACAGAGTAATAACTGAGAACAGTATATTGAAAACTGCAAAAAATATAACCCAAACATCAAAATCTATATAAGCTTTAATACATAAATATGCTAATATAAAAAACATAAATGCTGATAGAACTACTTGAAATTTTGGCAATAATACTCTCTCAACAAACAGAATTTTTTCTCTAGTTTTCATTTTCGCCTCCATCTTTGCCTTGCAAAACTACGATCCTGTCAATTTCCAGCTCTGGTGGCAATAAGTGACTCGCAACAATAAAAGAACTATCACTTTTATTTATATAATTTGATAAAAAGACTTGCGCATCTTTATCTATAGCATTAAAAGGCTCGTCCAATAAATAGATTTTTGCACTATTAGCCAAACAAATAGCCAAAAATAGTTTCATTCTCATCCCCAATGAATAATCAACAACACTTTTTGATAAACTATCTTCAATTTGAAAACTCTTACACAATTGATATGCTTTATTCTCATAGTCAGCATCTAACTTCCAGAAGAGCGAAAAGAACTTTATATTTTCCTTCCCAGACAATTCATTAAAAAGTTCAGGTCTGTCAAGAAGTAATACAACATCATCCTTTATTTTTGAAAACTCATTATTACTGCCATCAATGCGTAAGTTATATGACAAATCCCCATAAGTTTGATAATTTCCGATTATTTTTAATAATGTTGTCTTTCCAGAGCCGTTAATTCCTTTTAATAAAATTTTCTCATGATCATTTATTTCAAAATCAAAATTATCGAAAACCTTCAATTCTTTACTATAGCAAAAATTTAGCGATGATATGTTTATCATATTTCTCCTTCATTCCATAGACTCCACAAGTGCTGCAATTAATAATAAAAAACATGCAAAAAATAAAATGACAGCATTTCCCTTTAAAATTGAATATATTTTATTGAAAAGCCCTTTATGGCTAATTGATAGTAAAATATTTAAAGAAAGTAATCCTAATGAAGCAAAAAGTATTGTTGATACTATTTCAAAAATGCAGTGTGGTAAAAAATTAGTCAAAATAGGTAAAATACCATCCGCATTGAATACTAGTATCACTGCACTTCCAGTGTTTAATGCATTGACCGCAAGAAGGAATGTACTCCCTATACCAAATGTAATTAGTCCGACACATAACATAATAAACAAATGTTGCATATTATGCAATAATAAATCAAAAAAATTAATTTTTATAAAATTTGCATTTGATGCTTCGCCGTGCGACATATAGACTCCGAATCCAAATGCTAAACAATACACAATGCTCAAAAATACAATACAATGAAGTGTTTTTCCTGTGTTGACATGTTTAACCAAATGCATTATTATCCTACCACCAATTCTTTTATGTATGACTTTTTTTGCAGTATAACAAGTAGTAGAGCTATACTTGATAAAATAAGAAAAAATGCCAAAATATATTCAGAAAAAAATCTAGTATAAGCGCCAAACAGCAAAAATGCTAAAAATACTGAAATAAATAACCTAGTAAAGAAGTTGTTTTTTAGTGAGAGAATACCGAAGCCATCAATCTCCCATATTTCTAGACCATCTGTGTTTAGATCATATTCTTTCACCCACTGAAAAGCTTGAAAATTAGTCTTTAACTCTCCAATAACAATACTTTTGAATAATAGAACAAAAATAAAAAAAGTAGTGACAAAAATAGGCAAAAGTATAAAATAATTTGGTAGATAAAATAAAAATGGAAAAATAAGTACTACACTATTAATTAGTACGTACTGTTTTCTTTTTAAAAGAAGTTCTATTTTGCTGCTTAATATTGAAAAATCATCTTGAGTTTTTGCTAAATTATATAATTTGCATTTTGACATGTCATTCTTAAAAAAGAAAACATCTTTATCTTGTAAAAAAATAGCAATAATATCTGCCCGAAATCCTAGATATATCGTCAGAATAAATAATAAAATAATAAAATAATAATTATGAGTATATTTTAGTATTGTAAAATTTATACCAAAAAATATAAAAATTTCTGCTGATCCATTTATTAAACAATAGTTAAAATTTGCATTATGTGAATTATAGATTTTTTCATCTTTGTAAAAATAGGCATTCATTGTGTCAGTATGAACAAAATCCCTAGTTTTGTCTAAATAAAATCGCGGTTTTCTTAGTAACATTAGAAGTGTAATTGTAATTGCTATTAAAATTAAAATAATTAAAATCCAGTATTGAAAAACAAATGATAACAAAGTATGGAAAAACTTAAAGTAAAATAAGAAATTTCCATATAAATCTTCAATCCATTTTTTCGACATGTCATTTTGTTCATGAACGTACAAATAGGAATTTGATATTAGTTTTACTCTTAACAAGATATGTCCTATTAAGAATCCAATCACAGCCATAATTATCCTACTACTTATTCGTACAAATTTAGTACTATTATTTTTTATTGGCAGATGCGACCTTGATGCATATATAAAAAATACTAATGTGGTAAATATAAAAAATAGTTTTATAAAGGAATAGTTAGATATTAAATACGAATAGAATACAATTATGACACTTGGTAAAATTAGTAAATATATATTTGCTAATATGTCGCAAGTTAATATAGTCTTATATGCAACTTTTGAATCGACTATATTTTGTAGCAAACAATAATTATATCTTTTAAGCAAATTCTTCTGACCAACTATAATAGGTGAGAGTGAAAATATAACAGAATATACCAACATAAAAATTTTCAAAATTAAATCAAAACGTGTATTTATAAGGTTATGAAATATTAAGCACATAATTACGAAGTGCAAAACACTTCGGAAGAGATATATCATAACTGTTTTTTTACACTTAAAAATCTTCCCAATTATCCCTTGTTTTCTCGATAATGAAATTTTAAAAAACAAATAGGATAATTGGGAAAATCTACGTAAACTACCATGTAATTGCTTTTGCAAGTCCTTCCTTTGTGATCTTGTTTTTAACAATGGCAATCAGTGAATCAACAGTTAACGCAAGCGCACCACCTGATAAAATTGCGCCGAATATACTAATAATAGTGATAGCCGTAGCACCATTATTAATTATGTCCACAACTTGGGTAGCAATAGTCGTGCTAACCCCTAACGTTCCTGCAACATACAGTAACCCCATAACTCACCTCCTTATCATATATCATAAACTGAAATGCACACATTAAGACAACAATGCAGTGCATTTGCAAACACGCTTGTTCTTACATTTTTATTGTATCACATTTTTTGCTAAAAGTTAACTTAAACTTCGCAGAATTCTAACCCGAACTACAACACCCAAAATCAAATCACCAAGCGAAAAAACAACCTGAAAAAGTTGAATGTATTACTATTTAGTTATATATTATTAACTGATAATAAACAACCTTCATATTTAAGGAGAAGTTATGAACAATACAGATACAAATCATCATGTAGATAATAACAACAATAGAATGAGTTATCAAAATCTTTCAATAGATATGAAGTCTCATAAAGTATATACATAAGTGGTAAATATACTCGTTTTGCAAAAATTGATTATAAAATACTAGTGTTGCTTTTGTCAAATAAACAAAACCTTGTATTTTAGGTGATGTGGTTGGATATACATGTGCTCGTAAAGGAGTTTTAAGCATAAAACGCTACTATTTAAGGTGTAGTAGTTCAGATTACCTGCATCCGCATGCAAAGTCATAGCAGCAACAAGATTCGCCTAAATGTTCAAAATACTTGGTTTTGCAACATATTGTCGCCCAGCTATTGTATACATCATCTTCTCAAAAACAAGAAAATCTGCAGAAATATCAGACAATCGAGGTGTCCATGAAATACGAATTTCAATAGCTGATGAAGTTTCTTGCACTTGAGTCTCTGATTCCCACTTCTTTTTAGAGTTCACATTAAAGTTGTTGCCATAATACCTATCTGTAATAGTAGTCACGGTTCCAGAAATCTGTGTTCCTCCAATTTTCTGTATTCCGAAATCAAATCTATTGAAAATGTCATCTACATAATTAGTGCCATTATCATCATCTTGCAATAGATCTGCCTCAATATATACAACCACCTGAAGTGGAGAGTTCCAAACTTCCACCTTATTTTCATCATATAGAACCACAAAACGACCAGTAGTACTATCTGGCTCTAAACATGCAGCTATTGCAACAGCATGTTGAGAGATTTTTGGAGCGACGATCTCGTTGAGGCTCATAGTAGATTTCAAATTTGATAATGAACGCAACACATCCGCAAAATCATGTGGTAAATTCGACCACCTTGAACTATCTGAGGCAGAATTTGGCTTACTGTGCATATTATCATCTAAAAGCATATCAACATTATATAACAACTTAACACAATTTTGTGCATTTTATGTAAAATTCCACAACTTTATATACTCAATGCTATTCCATCAAGTATATCGTGCTCGGAAGTTGTTGTATAATCAAGATTTTTGCCAATAACTTCAAACTCCAACTTTATGCGTTCAAGTAGAACTTTCCAAATCAATGCGCCAGCCCAAATAACATCAACACGTCCTGGATTTATAAAGGGCATTTGTGATAGCTGCTCCTTCGTAGACCTCAAAATTGCATCTGCGGACTTCAAATTCTGCGAATACGAAATACTAGCACCTGAAATACGCTCACGCATATACTTGGGTAGGTTAAGAGCATGCGCAGTTAAAGTCGTCACAGTTCCAGCAACCGCAATCACTCGATTTGCCATGTTAATATCAGCATTCTGCTCCTTCAGCGCGGCGAAGGCATTGTCAATTGACAAGTTTATGTCTTTGACTGCTGTAGATATTTGCTGATTTGATGGATAAGCTTCAACATCTTCAAAATACCGCTCAGTAATTCTAACCGACCCAATGTTCATGGAGTACGCACCTAAAACTTCTGTATCGCCCACAATTATTTCTGTAGAACCACCGCCTAAATCAATTACTAGACATATATCTTCAGATGGATTTAGCACACTTGAAGCACCAGAAAATGAAAGATATGCTTCCTCTGTACCATCAATAATTTCAGGAATTACGCCCAGAATTGAATGCGTAGTTTCTAAAAAAACATCCCTATTTACAGCATCTCTAGCCGCAGAAGTTGCAATAAATCGTAGATTTTCCTTATCTACACCACATTCAAGGAGCACATCACTATACTCCTTTTCAAAAATGAATGTCTTCTCTAATGCATCATCATCAAATTGACATGTTCTATCAACTCCGAAGCCCAGACGATTTATATTCGTGCGCCTAGGTACAACATCATGAAGAACACCGTTAATGTTATCAGCAACTAGTAGTCTGATGGAATTTGTTCCACAATCAATCGCACCAACTCGTCTACAGGTGGATTTGGTTTCCTCGCGCAATGTACCCACGAACTACATTATACCACACCCCTATGACATTTTCAAGTGCTGCTGCATCCGCATCTGAAGTGCAACACCCAAATGTCGAATCCAACCTTATTATTTATATCCTGTTGCTAATTTTGAATTGTGCTTTTAGAAGTAGAGTATTCAAAAATAATAGTTTCATCTAAATCTGATTCTTGAGTATAAGGAATTCCATCCCTCTCTAATACTGAAAAATTAATAGTCGAATATTTTTTAGAAATACTTGATATTATGTTATCTCCAATTCTTCCAGAAAGCACATTCCCAAAACAAACATCAATGTCATTCTGAATTAAACCAAGAAACTCGTCTGGTGAATTTCGCCCAATTTTGATATTGGCAATATCACCTTTTCTTATTTGTCCTCCTTCAATCAACTTAGGATAATTCGCCCCATCAAAAATATATTTAACAGAAGGAATTCTATCAAACTCAATACCATTTTGGAATGGTTGCTCAATAAAAATCAATGAATTAGAAAAGAATGATTTACACTTGCCAATGTCATTCTTTACTGATTTGCTTGTACCTGAGCTATTATAGTCAATTATAATAAGTTTTGGGTCAAAATCAATGTCAAAAATATGACTAGGACAAAATTCATGAGCCTTAGTTCGAATAAAATCAATTTTAGCTGGAATGTTAAGACTTAAAGGAGATAGTCCAAACTCTACTCCAATAAAATTCATAACCTTATTATTCAATATTTTAGAGCTGTCATTTGTGATAAATTCATACCAAAGTAAGTGGTTTTTTACAACTGTGGTAGTTGAATTTAATGAAAAAGAATTTGTATCTACTATTTCTATTAAAGACCGCAATATCTCTTCACCAGAAGATCCCATAGCGGGACTATAAGTAATTTCTCATATGTAGTTATTTGAAGATGAATTATGATCAAAATATAGGTAATATAGATTTTTAGAAGATACTGATCCTGAAGCTGTTGTAAATTCATTCTTATAGGTCTTAGATGTTACAAGTACTTTCATTTCTATATCCATTTACTAAAGTTATATCAGGGAAAGTTTCTTGAATCAAGGCATATCTTTTATCAAAAGAATTGTAGCCTCTTTCTATTTCATTCAGCATAAGTGTGTTTGGTTTAGTAAATTCAATCAATTGCATAAATTTTTCAAAATCAATATCACCATCAAGCGTTATGGTTAACCAAGTATTCTTTAATTTACCGAAAATTCTCCAATTTTCTAGCCATATTTTAGTGTAGTGATCATTATTAAGACGCAAAATCACATCTGTTCCAATATTGATTCCAAGGTTAGATTCACTATTAAGAAGTCTGATATAAAATTTACGTAGATTTATGTATCCACCAGTAGCAATTCTAAAATATGCTTGACTTTTAGTAATTTTATCAATAGCTGGGAATAAAAGTTTTGATTCAAAAGGTTCTCCTCCTGTTAAAATATAAACTTCACCATTTTTGAAATCTGGTAGAGTAAAATTTTCAGAAGTGTTTAAATCTGATTTTAATATAGACCCTTCTCCATAAGGGAAATGTGGACATGCCACCGCACAAAAATTAGTCAATACAACCTGATTTATTTTAGCTTTAATTTTCATACTCCTTTACTGATTCAAGTAATTCCTTATATTTTTTAGATAAGGATGAAATAAAATCATCATCTCCCCAACTTTCAATATCTCTAATCTTGGCAGCAGACATGGAGATAACAGCAGTCTTTAAGTTAACTTTTCTGAATTTGCAATTTTCCAGATGATTATTGCGGCATTGCTCTAAAAGCTTAAACCTCTGATCTAAGGAAATTTTAAGGAACGGATGCCATAGCAATGTATATTCATCAAACAAACGACTATATATACCCGATAGATCCCAATCTATTACGACATAACTACCATCAGATTTTACTAAAATGTTATCTGGGTGCAAGTCTCCATGAGCATTTGTCATACATGTACAAAGTTCTAAGACAATTTTGCCAATACTGGATTCAGATCCACCCTGCAAACTAGTTGATTGAACACATGGGCGAGAAGACAACAGTTGCGTAAGATCGATGATAACATTCTTTTGGATATCACTTTTGCAGTTTGTTAGTGTTTTTCCTTCTATGAATTCCCACACAATAGAACTTTTTGTAATAGATGTATATTCTGGATGAGGTAATGCTGAAGCATTAACATTATGAATAATTTCGGAAATTACCAAGTCAGATATGTTACGACTGTATTCTTGGAGGTATTCAGGTTCAACTGATGGATTATGATTGATTATCTTGTAGTGACACTTCTGAGAAAAGCTATTATTATGCTTAACTGGGATTTTCATATTTGACTTATTCCAAAAAACGAAAATTGATATTATTCCAGCACATATAACTACGCTTCCCCACATCAATTCAAGAGTTCTTAGATCTTCGGAGAAACTAGTGAAAGATATATTAACAATTGCAGCAAAAATCACCGAGAACACAGAAGCGATGCTAAACCACCTAGCATTCCAATCATGGGTAGGTTGCAATCGCGACAAGCACGAAGAGTAATAAGGGCGATACATTCCTTTTCCTATAGAGATCAATAAATACCCTATTGAAATTAGTATTATACTTCCAGAGGATAAAAATAAAAGAGAAATGAAGAATCCAAGTGAAAACATTAAATTTACTTTAAGCGCAGAAAGACCATCTATAAAACCTGAAAGATTTTTAGATACTCCAAGAACTGACATTATATTACCAATACCCATTAAGATAGCAAGTATATATAACGGACTTAATGATCCTCCAAAATTCTGACTATCAACCAAAATTTGAATAGTCCTATTTTGAGACTGAACCACTCCATTATATACAGAAAGTGAAAGTAATACAACAAGTAAAGCAGCAATATAAACTGGCTTAATCACCATTTTTGGACTGCAAGAATTTATTTTTTGTGTAGCATCTGATTGATCTTCCCTTTTCCTAGATCCAGACTTAATAAAAAAGGCAAATATTCCTGCAAGAAAAATAATAGCACCTTGAAGTAATAAAATAAGTTCGGGAGAGAAATTATAGATAAATACACCTAAAATAAATAAGGGGGTAGTGAATAAATAAAATTTTCTAGTAATTCTAACCAGATTTTTTCTGTAGTTCTTTTCTCCTGATATTTCTTTAAGGAGACCTGAATCTACTCCAGAAATCAATGCATCGCAAACTGTACAAAAAGCCAAATATAAGATATACCCCAAAACATTTTTTAGCATCACCGCACAGAAAAAGGCCATTGAAAATGCAAATAAGCCAAATACGTAACAGTATTTTACACCGATTCTGTCTGCCAAAAAAGAAAGTGGGAGATCTAAAGACATAGCCACTAAAGGGAAAATTGAAGCAAGTGTAAGATACTGCCCAATAGATAGACCAACATGTTCTGTCCACCAAAGTGATATAATAGGCATAACTAAAACAGTAGATCTAAGTACATAAGATAGCTCAAAAAACTTTAGATTTTTATCAACAGAATACTTTTCCGCGACACCCATCGCACACTCCACTTTTAACCAAATCTCTGATAATTTTTTCCAAATCCCACTTTTCGCAAGTAAAATTTTCGATTGTTGCGTATGATTTCGAATAAAAACATGATCTAATTTCACCGTTATAGTCAAGAACGAGTGAATAGTTAGGAAACAAGCATGGTGATATGTCGTTTAACGTTATGACTTTATCTTTATCGTCTGTGAAGTGACGCTTATAGAACTCTAGGCACTCAACAAATCTTGCGGCATTCCAGGAAAAAAACCAGATTGGTACGCATTATTAATATTAATTCTAAGTTGCGAGTTTTCGTCAAGTAACTCCGATATTTTTGACTCTATAAAGCTCAAATTAGGGAGAAGCTCATTTTTCAAAAAATCTGACTTTTTTCCGACATCTCTCTAGCAAAACTTGATGAAGTTGCATCTAGTGGGCTAAAACCAATGCTATCAACACCTAGCTTTTTTGCGAGAGCTACGAGCTCGCTAATCTGACTGAGTGTATATTTTGTCAATGTTACCCTAAGCCCCACAATTGAAGAAAGGTTATTCTTCCTAAACTCTAAAATATTGTCACAAACTTTATTAAAACGATCTATACCTCTCATTTTAGCGTAATTTTCGCTGTTAAAACCATCCATTGATACTATGATTGCTTCTACATCATGATCAGTAATTTCTGGGAATTTATCCAGATTTATGCCATTCGTATTTAATTGCACACTCATTCCATGTTTGTGAATACTATCAATAATTTGAATCAACTCTGGATGCAGTGTGGGCTCTCCTCCTGAAACCATAATTGAAACTGCGCCACACTTACTTATCTCGCCGAAAAACTTATCTAAAGCTTCTGCGGAATGAAGAGTTTTTTCTTTCGTTTTCCAGCAATCACACATAATACACGGGCTATTACAATTTTTAATAACATGAACAATGGGAGTTTGTGGCGTGAAAGAGAATTTATTACTTAGCCTAATGTCGGAAACAGCTACGCCAAGACCATGAAGTTGTTCAATAACTTCTTCAAATTCTGGTTCATTTGTTGCTTTTTTCACACAATACTCTGAATCAATTATCTCAAGCAAAAGTTCATAAGCATAATCGCTAAGCTCGAAAACCTCTAGCGTTATATCATTAATTAAATCATGACTATCTACATCTAGTGAATACATTTATTCCTTTCAAAAATGTGGGGTTAAACATCTTATCACATTCAACCCCACTCGTATTTATCCAAAATTACTTCTTTTTTGGAACACTTACAAAACAAGTACATCTTCCAGATCCACTTGCTGTTTTTGCCTTAATTGAAATTACCTTTGAACTCATGTTCACCTTCTCTCTACTTTTTAACGTTTACATAATACTTCATAGTTTTGCAAGTCAAAGTGCATTCGCATGCATCTGAAGTGTAACACTTCAATTATACCATAGTTTGATGTTGGTTTCTGTTTTTGTGTTAAAAAGTAAAAACACCAGACGTTCAAACTTGAGGAAACAGGAATACCTACCCATAAAAAAACCAAAAGTTGTAAACACTAGACAAGAATTTGGGCACCGAGAAATAGACAGCGTACTGAGCTACAAGGTAGCAAAATGCACAAGACTTTACTTAAACTACAACAAATGCATCACCCACTCACCAATTAGCTCATCTATATATCCTCCAAATCCCTGTTTAAATGCTAGCACACCATATTCAGGGGCTGTAGTCTCAAAATTCGGACCCACTCCATAGAAGTTGAATATTCCAAGACCTTTATTATATGCATCTTCCAGTTGTTTAGACACCAAGAAATATACCGCTTTCAAGTCCATATATTCAGTTAATGAACCTCCAAATAGATAAACCATCTCATGATTTGAACAGATGAATAAACCTGCACATATCGGAAAAGTTGCACCCTCAGCAAGTTCAGAGTTGTACTTTTCTAGTTTATTTTCCACTGCTTTTAGCTGATTCTCCAACTCCCTTTTTGCACCAGTTTTCTTAGAGTTGTTGCTGTATTTCTCAATTTCGTGAATCAACTGCTCCTTTTTCTCGCTCAGATATGTATACAATTTGCTGAAATCAACTTCAACAGCCAAAAACTGTGCAGATTCTCCATCTTCCTGAATATCTTCTCCTGTAAATGCATCGTAGAACGCCTCATAATATTCCAAACCTCGCGAAGAAAATCCCTGTCTTTGACCAGTTGCTTTGAGAATGTTATCAAAAACTACGAGATCGCTTTTTTCCAGTGCACGGATACTCAGGCAGTTATTTTGTGCACTTCGAATTTCTGCACGTGTTTTCGGAGCATATGAATTCAACAACTCTTTGGGCGATGTATACTCTTTTAAGTTCTTCTTATAGTGAAATGCAGGTGAAATGGGCGCGATCTCATAAAAACCCAGATTTTTCATAAACTCCTTGTTCAGTTCCCCGCCTTCAACGAAATTTCCGCATAAATCAAGATGCTGAAAAACTATGTTCGGATTACAGTACAACTTTGAAACACCTGCGCGTACTGCGACTTCTTTCAACTTCTGCATAAAAAAATACCACAACTTCTCTTCTTCTGCATTAGACAAGTTGCTGTTAACTAAAGGTCCACCGTAGATTTCTGCTCGTTGGTGATAGATGTTGAATTTTGATAACATCAACTTGAAATATTTCTCCAAGTGAAGGCACTTCAAAATACCAAAAAGTGGATTTGACGGTTCCCTTATTGTCAAACATGCTGCTGCTAGTAATTTGTTCTGTTCAGAATCTTTAACTCCGTAATAGAACACCTTGAACCCTGTAGTTTTACGCAATTTCCCCATTTTACTAGACTGGCAAAAACTACCATTTATATGTTCAGCAGCATACGCATCAAATTCTTCTTCTAGTAGTTCGCAAAACTCCAACACTTTAGCTTCTTCACCTTCCTATTCCGTAGATTTCCAAGAATTCATCTGGTGCGATTATTTTAACACCAAGCATTTTCGCCTTCTTTACTTTACTGGTAGTTGAATTTTCATCAGCAACTAATAAAGTTGTTTTCGCAGACACTATTGAAGACGTACTACCGCCTAATTCCTCAATCTTGTCAAACACTTCATCACGCGTCATATCTGTAAATGCACCAGAAATTGCAACTGTATGCCCAGACAAAACACCTTGTATATCATCGCTCTTGCTGTTTGAGGAATTTTTGAGCGCCTTAACCCCATAATACGCCATCTTCTCAATAACTTCTCGTTTCTTTTTGAATTGTTCTAGGAATACTACTGCCTTTGTCTCACTAATAAGAGGAACTTGTACTAGTTCATCGTAAGTTGCAGACAAAATAGAGTCAATACTAGCGAAATGACGAACCAGGTTTTTTGAAACTTCAAGTCCAAGCAAGCGAATATTAAGACTTGCTAAAATCTTGTGCAGTGGTGCATTTTTTGCTCGCTCAATCCCGTTCATAATGGTTTCTGCAGTTTTTCTACCTAAATACTTGTTCGTGTCAATTTCCTCTGCAGAAAAAAGATCAGCATTTTTCTTATAAGTCTTTGTTCCTGTATTTTTCTTGCCTATAACTAGTTCTGATAAAACATCTTCAGTAAGAGCAAAAATATCACCAATATCTTGCACAATTCCAGATTCTATTAAGCAGGTGAGAGTTTCAGTTGAAAGTGCATCAATATTCAAAAATTTGCGAGAAACCGCAACCTCAAGAGCGGAATGTACACGCGAATCGCAAACATCATTTGGACATCTCCAAAGTAGCGTATCCTTGTTAATTGGAGTATTACATATTGGACAAGCACTAGGAGAAATGTATGTTTTAGTCAACGCAGAATTTGAAATAACTGTACTCACATATGGAATAACATCACCAGCGCGAACAACTTTTATTACAGAACCAATTCGAACATCTTTTTCTTCCAGCCATGAAGCATTATGAAGTGTTGCATATTCAATTTTTACACCATCTAGTTCAACTGGTTCAAATTTTGCACGAAATGACAACCTACCAGTTCTTCCCACACTAACTTCAATATCCTCAACAATCGTTACCGCACTAATAGGTGGATATTTGAACGCTATTTGTGAAGATGGATGATGAGCAGTAAACCCCATTAGCTTTGAAATTCTTGCATTGTCAACACATTTTACAACAACTCCATCAGTTGGAAGCGATAGTTTTCCTTCTTCTCGAAGTTTACCAAAACGTTCAATTTTTTTCTTCACTTCATCATAACTGCTCGCATAAATTGACTCACCAAGTTCATTTTCTGTTGCTGTTATAACATTTTGAAAACCAAATTCACCAGATTTTTCAAGTTCTACGCTATTTACTTCTTCTGCAAAGCCATAGGATAAGAATGTCATATGCGACTTAGGCTCAATTTCTAGTAACAATCTTGCAACTTGCTCATCAAAAATGTCTTGTTTAGAGCGTACTGGTCGTTTAAATCCCCCAAAATTAGGCAACCCCATTGATTTAAGTTCTCCTAATTCTTGTATTTTTAAGCAAACTCCTGCGCATAATTTGGCATCATAAAATGCACTATGTCCTTTAACCTCATATTCACTAGGCGTTGTCAAGTTGTAGAAAAAACTAAGGGTTTTAAGTTTATAGTTTTGAATTCCACTTGTAACTAATCTGCGCGCATTTGATAAAGTATCCCAAAATGGCTGGTAGTTTTCAATTTGAAAGTGCTTGTTCAGTGAGTATAGACAACGGCGGTCAAATCGAGCATTATGAGCCACAAAATCCAAGCCTTGAGAAAATTCATCAAGTTCCTTTTGAACAGCTACCCAATTACGTCCATGCACAAGAGTTTCCTTATATGTATCAACAATGTTTTCACAACCAGGGAAATAATTCGTAAACTCTCCATATTCATCTTCTGGCAAAATCAACGCTTCGTAATCATCAAGTATTTTTCCATTCTCAACGCGCACTGCACCAACCTGTATAACCGAACGCGGATCACCATTACATGTCTCAAAGTCAATAGCAACAAAATTATCTAGCAACTGCACCCCCTAATAACTTATCCGCAAGATTAACAAGTCGGTTATAATCCTCAGTTGGCTTTACTTCTCCACTCTCAACTTTCTTTTTAAGCATCTGGATTTCTTTATAAACATTTTGCATATCCTGGTTCAACTGACCAGCAGTTGCATTTCTGGCAGTTTTAAGACGAACAGAATCCTCATCAATTAAATCTAGTAGATTTACTTTTTCTTGCTCTGTACGCATCATATTGGTTTTCTTCTTCTGCTCATTAAGTTTCAGGCGAACACTATTTGTCACAGAAGCACACGCCCACCGCTGGTCGTTTATAAATGCAAATTGCTCCTTTGTCATGAATATTTCACCCCTTAAACTGAGCGTTACACCACCAAACTTCCCTTTTAATTTAATCGGAAGTCCTTCAACAGTTCTAATTTTAGCACGCATAAATTCAATTATCCACGAAATATCTTGACCATAATGTCCATCACCTCGAGTTATCAACTGTTTAAGCACACCGTTCTCGTATCTAGCTTCAATTGCAAGACCGTCCAACTTAGCTTGTAGAACCCACCCCAATTCATCAGCGCCAAACTGCTTGGTTTTATCAAGAAACTCAACAATCTCGTCGTATGTATTAGCTTTCTGCAAAGACAACATCGGGATTTTATGCAACACGCGTCCATTTGCCGCAAAATCATCAGCAGCTAAATCATCTATTGGTGCCGAAGTTCCACTAGAAACTTTGTTCATCAACCCATCAAGTAACTTCGTGTGTTCATCATCAAACTCAATATCAGCATCTGCAACACATTGCCTTAAATACTCCAACTTATCATCATATTCATCATCAGAAAGCCCACTACTTCGCGAACTGTGATAATAATCTGCACTTGCATTCACAAGATCATCAATCAACGCTACTAGCTCATCTTTGCCAACTTGCACACTTGAAACTACATTACTTTCAACCATGTAACAATTATATCACACCCCCTATGACATTTTGAATCGACCACATCAGCATCCCAAGTGCAACACCTAAATGTTGAATTACTAGTCGTAGATAATGCGTAGAAACTTATGAGAGCACAAGAAAAAATTAAAAAAGCATAAAGTTTACTTGACATTAACTTGACAAGGTAAAAGAAGTGTGTTATAATAGTTAACATAGCTTATTAGTAAAACATAAGTTGTGTAAGTTTAGTTATGGAAATTGAAAGGAAATTATGAACTTAAAGAAACTATCTAGGGGTATACTAGCTATTGGAGTAGCTTTTGCTATTGTACTCGTACCAAACACTGCAAGATTTGCAAATGCTGCAAACACACCATCTGTTGAGGTCAATGACACACTAAAACCAGATCCTACAGACGTTGGTTCCGAGTCTAAGCACTTCTGGACTGAAAAGGATGATCGTACTGGAACAAAAACTAAAGTTCAAGTTACAGTAACTAATCATACAAAAAGTACTATCAGCTTTAATATAATGGAAGATGTAAAAGGACACAAGGATCTTTGGTCTTGGATTGACTCATCTTGGAAGGAATATGATGTTCTTTCTAAGTATAACCTTAATTCAGGTGAAACAACAACACTTGTAGTAACAACTAACACGGATCAAGGACTGATTAAAGGACATGTTCGTGGAGTTTATGTTGTAGTTGATCCAGCATACGATGGTGGTACCGTTGACGTGAATATGAAGAAAGTTGATTAAACAACCTAAGTAAGACAAAAGTTATGGAAACTGAAAGGAAATTATGAACTTAAAGAAACTAACTAGAGGTATTCTAGCTATTGGAGTAGCTTTTGCTATTGTACTCGTACCAAACACTGCAAAATTTGCAAATGCTGCAAACACACCATCTGTTGAAGTTAATAATGAGTTGACCCTAAGAGGTTATGGTAATTATGTTGATTCTAAGCACTTCTGGACAGAGAAAGATGATCATACTGGAACAAAAACTAAGGTTCAAGTTACAGTAACTAATCATTCTTCAAAAGTAGTTTGGTTTGTTATACAAGAAGACGTGAAAGGATATGGAGATAATTGGCACTGGAATGGATCATCTTGGTCTGGAAATACAAGCGCTAATCCGTTTATTCTTGCTCCAAAACAAACAGAAACATTTACAGTGACAACGAACACGGATCAGGGGCTGATTAAGGGGCATGTTCGTGGAGTTTATGTTTCAGCTAGTGGAGCTGCTGGTGGTGCTTCATCACTTGTTGCTGATAATGATACAAGGGTTTCTATTTCTGGTGTTGATGTGAACATGAAGAAAGTTGATTAAAAGACTTAAGCAAAACAAAAACAGAAGAAAAGTAATAAAAGAGAGACAAAATAGTTATGTTTTGTCTCTTTTTTGTGTTTACTGTTTTTGTTTTGCGATATACAACATCAAGGAATAAGCACCATTGTTAAAAAGGAGCAATGCCCCCCCATTGTGCAGTCTGCTCAATGGGGCAATTTCATTGCGCTTCCTTTAATTGTGCTTGCTGTGCCTGCATTCGCTTGGGGAATAAGGAGCAATATTCATTGCGCATTCCTCTTCACTCCACCTGCACCTCCTAGTGTTGGATTTTGAACAGTTACTGTGCTTGCTTCACTATGCAAAACTGCAGAGCATGCATCTCACGGGTTCAAAAAGCCCGTACGTACGTTTCAACACCATGTGTGTGTGGTACACACATACCGTATTTTGGTGCAGCCACATGTCTATAAACAGCCTCAACGGAGGTCAAGCATAAAAAGCACCTGCATTTTCATGGGGAGGAGGGTTTATGCAGGTACTGAATGAGCGCAAGCGTAACACTACATCTTGGTTTGCTTGTACAAGAGTTTACGCAGGCACTTCAAGAAGGGGCAATTTCA
>JAIRWY010000041.1 GCA_031268675.1 Candidatus Ancillula glyptotermitis
GAACTCTATTAGAAATATAACTGATGCACACAAAAAAGGAGATGGTTATTTGTTTTCAAGTAAATTTAGAGGGAAAAGAGGATCTAGAAAAGACATACAAGAGTTTGTTTTGGACAAAAGTGGCTGGGAATATAGTAAAGATATGAAAAATGCTAAAAAGTCAACTATTCTAACTAGAAAACTTGAAAATGGTGAAATAGTAAAAGAAAAAGTAGTGGTTACTTGGAAACAAAAATACGCGATAAGGGAAAGTATTAGAAGAGATGGGGCAATAGATTATGTGAGAAATATGAGACCAAGTGAGATGAAAAGAGTACTTATTGGTAGAAACGAAACAAAATACTATGATGTTAAAGTAGTGGACGAAAAAACAGGTGAAAACATAAATCTAAGCCCGCATATTCATATAGATCAAGAATTAGTTGACTTTGATGCGCGGTCCGATGGTTTTAATGTAATAACTACAAGTGAAATTCATATGACAGACAAAGAGATAATTGCAGCTTATGGACAGTTAAACCGTATTGAAGATTGTTTCAAAGTTACTAAGACCAATCTAAAAGCAAGATCTGTCTTTGTATGGACTAAAGAACATATTGAAGCACACTTTTTAACTTGTTTTATTGCCTTGGTGATAGTTAAGTTGCTTTATTATAAACTAGATAGCAAGTATAGTATTAGAAGGATTATTGATGCTCTTCGCAGTGCAAATGTTGCTTATATAGCACAAGGATATTATACAAATTTGACACCAGAGATAAATATTGAAATTCTAAAAGAGTTAGGACTTGAACTTGAAACAAGTATTCTAAAGACAGAGCAAATTAACAAAATCATGAAATAATTGGTTTACTACACCTTAAAAGAGGAGTTTAGCCTGTGTTTTAGGGCTTTAGGGTGCGTGAAGTGATAAAGACGGGATTATACCACACCTAATTTAACATGTGTGGTATACACAGGTGTAGAAATAAAACCATGTAAACAACCGTTTTATACATTGTACTAGTATATGCACATGTGCAAATAGTAATGAAGTTGATATGAAGTACTCTTGTATTATCTATTTTCATGATGTCATACCCCTATGGTATAATACACAAGAAGACCGTGCGCCCAAAAACAGCAACACGCAAACAATATGCAAATAAAAATAAAAACATGCAAAAAACAACAGAAAATACGTAAGCAACATGCAAACAGAAAACACGTAAACACATGCGCGCAGAAACCGCGTGATTTATGATATAAATCACGCTATTTAACCACTTGAGCAAGCAAATACATGCACAATCAAAAACACGCAGAAAACAAAACAAAAACACGCAGAAAACAAGAGAAAAACAATAGAAAAACAATAGAAAACAGAAAAACAACAACACGCAAACAGAACAATAAAAAACAACAACAGCATAATTTACGCGGTATTTTGAACGGTACTTCAATGTGTGTGGTACACACAGGTACGCAAATAAGAAGGTGTATTCGTACATTAAACCGCTCCATTGACCAATTCGCTATTATCTACACTTCTTGATGAGCAAACAAACCACGTGATTGCAAAATACATGCGCGCAGAAACTGCGTGATTTGCGCAGCGAATTATACTATAAACCTGCAAGTTGTGGTACATCCAAGCAGAAGCAGAGCGCGTAATTTCCTAAAGCAAATCATGCTACCAAACTGCTGGTACTGCCATATTACATGCGCGCAAAAACCGCGTGATTTATGATATAAATCACACCATTTAACCACTAGTGTAGATATTATATGCGCGCAGAAACAGAGTGATTTATTCATAAATCACACTGCTAAACCTACAGGTGCTGATAAATACATGTGCTAGCAGAGCCAAGAACTAGTAGTAGTAGAAGTGTTGATATTTTGTGCATGCATAATCAAAACCGTGTAATGCAAGACATTACGCTATCAAATTATACAACTGCAAATTTATTACAACTTGATTAGTCATAACTTGTTGTGGATATACACAGCAGTGTAAGAGGTGTTGTAAAATTTCCATAATCTTGGAATGAGCAGGTTTAGATATCCAATGCGCGTGGTTGATGTTGTTGTTTTAGACGCTATGTAGTATTTACAAATATAGTGCGTTCATGAAACTGCAAAAAAAACTTGACAAAGCATGTAGATTATGTTATACTTGTTGCTGATACGAGATTTACTTGTGAAGAAAAAAGGAAGTACAGTAAAGAGATGATTAAAGTTGTAGATATTGTCAAGACATATTCGCAGAAGAAGAACCCTGTAGAAGCGTTAAAAAACGTCACATTTGATATTTCTACTGGTCAAAAGGTTGCTATTGTTGGTAAATCTGGAAGTGGAAAATCTACGCTTATGCATATAATGAGCGGTCTTGATGTTGCAGATTCTGGTGAAATTTGGTATGATGACAAGAATATCCTGAACTTAGATAAGCTTCAGGCAGATAAGTTTCGATCTCTTGAGATGAGCTTTATATTCCAGAACTTCTACGTTGACGATACTGAAACTTGCTATAACAACGTCAGTTTGCCACTAGAGATTATAAAATATGACAAGAAAAAACAAGACAAACTTGTTAGTGATGCTTTAGATAGCGTCGGATTACTTGGAAAACGTCAACAAAAAGCATCAGAATTAAGTGGAGGAGAGCGACAAAGATTAGCTATTGCAAGGGCCATCGTTCGTAAACCTAAAGTTCTTTTTGCCGATGAGCCAACTGGTAATTTGGATACTGAAAATGGAAATAAAATAATTACACTTCTTTTTAGGCAGTGTGAAAAATACAATACAACGCTAATTATCGTAACTCATGATATTGAGTTGGCAACTCGTTGTGATAAGTTGATCTATATTAAAGATGGTCAAGTTGAAAAAATAACTGATGGGGTGAATAATGCGTAGATTAGATATAGTTAATAGAGCAGTTCGTAATTTGAAACAGGCACGTATACGCACAATTTTGACTAGTTTAGCAATTTCAATTGGTGCATTTACAATTTGTCTGTCATTTGCTCTTGGAAATGGTGCGCGAGATTATGTCACTAAAATAGTTAGGGAACGCGGAGTATCTGATGTAATTACGGTTTTTCCATATAGTGATAGTTACAATTCTCCTGCATCATATCCACCACCGTCAAAAATAGATGAAAATGGTCATGAATTAGAACCAACATCAACATCGCATAATGCAGATAACAGTTCTTCGGATGTAAAGTTTTTAACAAAAGAAGATGGTGAGAAGTTGAAGGAAATTGATGGTGTAGAAAATGTGGAACCAACATATTCTCTTCAGGGGCGTTCTTTTACTGGAGTTGATGGCGCGCAATATGCAACTAGGTCGTATATTGCCGAAGATAGAAGTATGCCATTGGTTTACGGCGTGAATCAGGACCATGTATTTCAAGCAGGTGAAATTGCAGTTCCAGAGAATTATATTGAACCACTGGGCGTAAAATCAAACGAAGAATTGATCAACAAGAAGATTACCGTTACTTTTGAAAGTTGGCTAGATAAAAGTGAGAAAGCGGTAAATTATTCACGTGAATTCACAATTGTTGGTGTTGTAAATAAAACTGGTGGATGGTTAGGCACAGGTATAGTAATAATTTCAAAAGCAGATGAGAAGGACATCTGTGAGAATGCGCTTTGTCAAGTAGCATCTTATAGTGTGAAGGTAAAAAACGGTGTAGATTTCAATGAAGTTAAAAATAAAATACAATCTGGCAATCAATACTTTGCTCAGAGCATGCAAGATCATCACCAAGAACTTTTTGAAGCAGTTAATGTTGGTGAAACAGGTCTAGTTTTATTTGGACTTCTAATTATTCTTGCTTCCATTTTTGGCATTATCAATACGCAATACATTTCTGTTTTAGAACGCAAACGTCAAATTGGCATGATGAAAGCATTAGGTGTTAGATCAAAAGATGTTTCAAAGTTGTTCAGATATGAAGCATGCGCGATTGGATTTTTTGGCGCGATGTTTGGAAGCGTGTTGGCGTTTATTTTGACACTTTTTAGTCCACAAATCAGCAATGCAATCGCTCCTACTAGGGATGGTTTATCGCTATTTGTATTTGATTTTCCAAAAACTTTATTGCTCATTTTATCTCTTATGGTTGTTGGTATTCTTGCTGGTTATTTTCCTGCGCGAAAAGCGTCCAAGTTAAATCCAATTGATGCACTTCGTGATATATAATATAATGTAATTTCAACAAAACTCGCCAACCACTTGACAAGCTGGGGGGGGGGTGCTATAATAGTTATATTATGGCATTTAGGAGATGTGGTTGATGGACAAGAACGCGTATAGAAATAGTGAACTAGCTGAAAAAAACAGTGCGGAAAACAGCTCACAGAAAAAGGATATGCGTAATTTTCGCAATTTTCATGCAAAAATTACTCCACTTATTGCTGTATTCGCATTAGTTGCATTTTCCATCTTCATCGGTATAAAACTACCAGCATTTGCAGAAGACCACGCGCAAAATCTGAATAAAACCACAGTTTCACGCGATGATTCTGCTAGTTCTGATGATCAAGACGCGCAAAGTGGTAGCACGCAAAGCGTACCTTCAAATCAACAAGTTTCTCCAAACGTGCAAGATGAGCAAGATGAGCAAAATAACGGCGTGCAAACTCCTTCAAGTACGCAAAACGACCAGAACAGCGTAGTAACTCCTTCAAGCGTGCAAGTACAAGATGCATCCAGTTGTACTTTTAATGGTGGAGATGGAACAGATTCAACTCCTTATTTAATTTCAAGTGCATCCGAGTTAGAATGTTTAAGCCTTAAAGTTAATGACTCAGTCAACTACAGTTCATATTACAACAAGAGCTATAAATTAACTGATAATATTACCTTGGCAAGTTTAACTTGGCAACCAATTGGATATTACAATGATAGTGAACACAAACAGAAGTTTGCAGGCAATTTTGACGGGAATTCAAAAACAATTAGCAATTTGAACATTGACAGCAATATTCGTTCATCAGGACTTTTTGGTTATTGTGGAAATAGTAATACAGAGTCAAGTGGAACCCATTTTTCAATACATAATTTGACAGTTTCTGGTAAGATTGAAGTTAGTAGAACTGAAAATTCAGCATTTGTTGGTGGAATTTGTGGTTATTTAGAATCTAGTTCGCAAAATGCAGGACTAGAATTGAATCATGTGACCAGCCAAGTTTCAATTGATGCAAAAGTCGCTAGTAACTCTATGGTTGGCGGAATTGTTGGACGAGTAGAATATTTAGATGGTCAATTATCAAGCGAAACTATTATGAGCAACTTGAAAAATGGAGGCTCAATTACTGTCACAACCCCAGATAGTACAACTGCCCATACTTTTGATGTTGGCGGAATTGTTGGTAAATTAACCTTGCCAAAAAATACAAGTATTCAGGATTCATCTGGAACTGCTAGTATTAAGTTTACTGATTTTCTAAATACAGGTGTAATTAAAGCCAATTTACAATACAGTTTTTCTACAGAGCAACGTGCAGAGTTGACAACTGGTGGAATTATTGGATTTGTGAAGTGTTACGGAAAATGCGAGGGTGGTGGGAAAGGTCAGGTGTCACAGGATTTTTTCAATGGGAATATGAACTTTTCGAATCTGAAAAATACTGGCAAGATTGATTCAAAGGTTACTGTGGCTAGTTCGGATAGCGATGTAAAAGAAGTTAGAAATTTTACGTCAGGAATTATTGGTTATACATACTATACTGGTCATTTATACCTTGACAATTTTGACAATAGCGGTGAAGTAAGCTCAAAAGTTGATAATGCTTCAGATCCTAGCAATCTTGTTGTTCGACATTATGCAGGTGGTGTGCTTGGCAATTATAACCTTGAGTCGTTTCAGAGTTTTTCTTCGACTGGTAAAGCAACTAATTTGTTAAATACAGGACAAATTGAGGCTACAACTACTGGATCAAAGGCAAATATTGGCGATGGCAATACATCTGCTGGCGGTTTAATTGCATATGTAGATGCAGATACAAAGACAAATAGTGATGAGTTAACCAACTTGATGAATACTGGAGATGTTTCAGCAACTGCTGTTAATTCTGTAGTTGCAGGAGGGGTAATTGGTCATTTAGATACTGGCGTATGGAGCTCTTTTGTAAAAGTTTCTAGCGCAACTAGTCAAATAGGTGAAGTTAAGGCAAGCGGAACCAATAAAGTGTATTCTGGCGGTTTGGTTGGCTGGGCGGAGACTGATAATAATGATGCTTCCGATTCTTCAAAAATAGAAATATCAGATGTTTATAATGCATCAAATGTTCAAGGTTCTGGTACTAACCGTCTATTTACGGGTGGAATTATAGGTTATGCAGAAGGTGCTGGTGCTATTGAATTGAAAAAGGGCATGAATTTTGGTGACATTTATATTGGAGACTCTGAATTTGCAGATCCAGTCCCATCCAGTGTTGATGCGCAATCTACTGCTCCATTTGTTGGCCGGGCAACTGGTGGAATCGTCGGTAGGGCTGAAAGAACAGGTGTGGGGAAAATCATCCTGAAGGAGACACTAGTGGCAGCGAAGATAAGTTTTCAAAATCCATCAACTGGTACCGATATTGCTGGTAGAATTCTAGGCTTTAGAGAAACTCAAAACGCTAACTGTGATGATGATTTCGCAGAGAATTACGCACTCTACTCAGTGCCTGTAAATGGTAGTATTGTGACCAATCCGAAAAACATAGCTAATCCAAATGACAAGACTCAAAAGACTGAGGATGGTGAAAGTATCAATTACCGTGATATTTTTGATGCGAACTTTTTAGGTTTTGGCAGTGATAATTCTAGTATCTGGTATAATCATGGGCTACAATTAACACCTGATAACTGGAGTGTTTCTGAGCTTGACTATTCTCAAAATCAACTTCCACGCCTTGTATTTGAAACAAGTTTGAGTCCTTCTGCAGGATATAATGTCTTGAACTTGAAGTACAGATATGTTGACTTTGAAAAAAGCGATGTGCCGCACTATTATACTGGATATAAGCAACTTGTTGATATATTACCAAATGAGCATATTCCCACAGCAGACACAAATCCTAGTGTTCTCGATGGCAGTAATGGCATTTTGACCCGTTATACTGATTCAACATGTACGTACAATGCTAGTACTATTACGAGCGAGACTTCAGCAGATATGGAATTTAACCAGTATTTTACGTTTTCATACCATGCACAAGGTAGTTCAGATAGTTCGGACTTGGTAACTACTCCTTGTAGAATGTATCCAGATCTTAAATTGACGATTAGTAATTCAAGACCAATAGATATTTATGTTACTGTTAATGCATATCTTGGTGAAGAGTTACCAGTCTTGAATCAAGCTTCGTATTATGTTAACGAAACAACCACTTCTGGATTGTTGTCAGGCGATACTTTAACTGGCGGCTTGTCTTATAATGGAAGTTGTAATACTCAAAAACTTGGACAATTTGATTGTATTAACTCAAATTTTGGTGTTAGTATTTCTGGTTCCAGAAACGAAGGTTTTAGCTATGACATACATTTACACAATGCATACCTTTACGTAACTTTACATGAGCTGGATGCAGATGGAGATAGTGCACACAATTTGAGTATTCTTGACCAATTTGATAATTTAACAGAATCTGAACGTACTTGGTTGGCAGGTTATAATAGTGAACTTGTTGATGATATTCAAGATCTTGAAAATACACTTTCTGCAAAAAACCATATAGATACAACTTCTCATATTAGTGTATCTGGAATTCCGTATTATATAAAAGTGCTTGTGGGCGATGCTATACTACCAGATAGTATTGGAGATTTTGTGAAAGCGGATGTAATCTGGGCTAAAGATATTAAACTAGCGTATAAATATGAACATAAAACAAACCATGTAGATGATATTTATTCGCCAGAAGGTGATGTAACTGTTAGTATTGATGAGCTTAATTTTAGGGGAAATTCAAATTGGCAACTTTGGCATAAAACTAGTTCCTCATTAGAAAAGTTAAATTCAACTAGGCATGATACAGGCATTTCGTTTGTTACACCAAGTTTTTCGGCATTCATTGTAACACAAGAGGCAGATAAACCATCGCCAGACCCATCGCCAACTCAGCCAATTCCAACAGTTGAACCTACTGATCCTGCTTCCACGCCAAGTAGTGCTTCTGGAACGTCCACATCTACTAGTTCTTCTAAAACTGCACAAACAGGTGTAAATGCTAGCGTATTGATGATTCTAGTTATCTTATTCTTGAGCATGAGTGTAGTTGTTCAAAAATGCAAAAAGTAGTCACATTCTACTAGAAAATGTAATTGCAGCTCTCTGGCTACTCATTTTTCTGCTACTCTTCTGCTATCCCTGCTACTCTTTTGCTGCCGTCACTGCTTGCCCCTGTTGCTCTTTTGCTACCACATGCAAGTTTATTGGCGTAATTCGCTATGCAAATTACGCAACTTTTGTGCGCATGCAGTTTTATGGCATAATTCGCTATGCAAATCACGCGGTTTGTTTGTGCCTAGATTTATCAGTGTAATTCGCTATGCAAATCACGCGGTTTCTGCGCACATGCAATTATCAGTGTAATTC
>JAIRWY010000067.1 GCA_031268675.1 Candidatus Ancillula glyptotermitis
ATAACCTAGACCTTCATTAAGGCTATTTATAAGCACGTGGTTTGATTTAAGGTGCTTATGTGTGTTATATACACATGTACTATTTTGAAGGGGAAAACAGGCTTTTTTAGACTTCATGAGGTATAAGCAGAGTGATAAGTGCAGTTTCTTAAGGTGTTGCACTTCAGATCTGAATCCAGCAAAAAGCAAAATGTCATAGGCATGTGGTATAATGGAGGTATGAGTGTTAAGGTCGATATTTTAACTAGGGAGTTTCCACCATTCGTTTATGGAGGTGCTGGTGTTCATGTTGAAGAACTTTCAAAGGTGCTACAGAAGATTTTATCAAAAGCCGAAGTGACTGTACGATGTTTTGATGGATCGAGAGCACCTGAGCTCGGAGGAACTTATGCAGTTGGCTCGGCTGGCGAAGACGGTCAGTTAGGCACAAGGGATGATCCGTGGGTGTTTGGTTACGATGTTCCTCGTCAATTCCAGCATGCAAATCCTGCACTTGCAACATTTTCTGTTGATCTACAAGTTTCCAATGATTGTGCAGGTGCTGATATTGTGCACTCACATACCTGGTATGCAAATCTTGCTGGGTTTCTTGCCTCAAAACTGTATGATATTCCGCATGTTATAACTGCCCACTCTTTGGAGCCACTGCGCCCTTGGAAGGCAGAACAACTTGGTGGAGGATATGCTCTTTCAAGTTGGGCAGAAGAAACTGCATATAAGAATGCTGCTGGAATTATCGCGGTTTCTGAAGGCATGAAAAAAGATATATTGAAGTGTTATCCAGAAGTTGACCCTGCAAAAGTTTTCGTTGTTCATAATGGAATTGATCTAAATTCATTCAAGTTGACTGACGAAACTACTGATGTTTTGGAGCGGTATAATATATCTACTTCTGCACCTACTGCAGTTTTCGTTGGACGCATTACTAGACAAAAAGGTTTACCGTACTTGCTCAAGGCAATTGAGAAGTTGCCTAAAGATATACAAGTTGTTTTATGTGCAGGAGCTCCTGATACTAAAGAAATTGCGAATGAAGTGGAAAAGGCAGTGCAGAAACTTCAAAAAGAGCGCGGGAATGTTATTGAAATTTCGCAAATGCTTCCAAAACATGAACTAACTACTGTACTGAATGCTAGTGATGTGTTCCTTTGTCCATCTATTTATGAGCCGCTTGGAATTGTAAATCTTGAAGCTATGGCATTAAAACTGCCTGTTGTTGCGACTGCTACTGGTGGAATTCCTGAAGTTGTCGTTGATGGTGTTACAGGAAAATTAGTCAAAATTGAGCAACTTGATGATGGTACAGGCACTCCGTTGAAACCAGATGTATTTATAGAAGATCTCGCGAATGCAATTTCATGGATGTTTGAAGACCTTGAACGCGCTAAAAGATTTGGTGAGGAAGGTTATAAGCGCGCAAAAGAACACTTCTCATGGAAAAAAATTGGAGGGAAAACTGTCCAGATTTATAAAGACCTGATTAAGGAACACAAGAAAAGGAAAAAGTGAACAAGCAAAGCAAAGTTCTGGACTTTCAGGGCATTAGTGTTACTAGGTCTGGAGTTGAAATACTTGCGGACTTAAACTGGGAAGTATCTAGCGGCGAAAACTGGGTACTTCTTGGTCCGAATGGAATTGGTAAATCAACACTTCTGAGCATTTGCTGGGCGCATATTTTTCCAACTACTGGTACTGCGAAAATTCTTGGAGAACAACTGGGCAAAGTTGATATTTTCCAGTTGCGTCGTAAAATAGGTATTTTAGGTGCAGATTTGGGAGAGAATATCTTGAATAGTGAGGTTGTTTTTGATGTAATTCGTACTGCTAAACACGCGATGTTCGGAATTTGGGGAGATAGTAGAGATGACACACTTTTTACTGTTGATGATAATGCACGCGCAGATGAATTACTTGATCTGTTCAAAATACAACATCTAAAAAACCGCGCATGGGGAGTTCTTAGTCAAGGGGAGCGTAAGCGTGTGCTTATGTGCCGAACACTTATGATAGATCCAGATCTTTTACTATTTGATGAACCAACTGCTGGGCTTGATCTTGCTGGTCGGGAGTTGGTAATTAATGTCTTGAATAAGTTGGCGCTTGAAAATTCTGTAACTAAGCGTGGACGTGCAATCATTTTAGTAAATCACAATGTAGAAGAAATACCACCAAGTTTTAATAAAATAGCTATTATGGGAACAACTGAATATGGATCTGGTACTATTCTATTCCAAGGAGATATTGAAAAGAACTTAACTAGTGAAAAATTAACTCGCGCATACGGAATTGATTTAACCGTTCAAAAACTTGCTAATCTGCGCTATTTTGCCTCTGCATGCGTAATTATTTCCGAAGAGGACCACTACTAGCTGTGATGGATGCGGACAATTCAGAACTACCAGTTAAATATTCGTCAATCGCCTTTGCAGCACTACGTCCCTCTGCAATTGCCCAGACTATCAAAGACTGCCCTCTACCTGCATCTCCTGCCACAAAAACATCTGGAAGACTGGTTTGAAATGCATCACCTCTTTTAACTAGTCCGCGTTCAGTCACTTCAATTTCGGTTTGGGCAACTAAATCGACGACATCAGGACCTGAAAAACCAACTGAAATTAAGACTAGATCTACTGGAATTTCCTTTCTAGTTCCAGGAACTGGCACAAAACCAGAGTTTTGACTTTGCTTTACATTCTCAATGACCACACCAACAACTTGTCCATTTTCACCACCTAAAAATTCAGTTGCTGTTGTCTCAAAAAGTAGGTTCAATTTCCCAGTTGTTTTTCCTTCTTCAACTGAAGTTGAGTCTTTGTCAAGAGTTGCATACATTGGCCACGGTTGATGGTTTGCGCGCTCAGTAGGCGGTTTAGGCAAAACTTGTAGCATTGTAACACTTTTAGCTCCTTGTCTAAGTGCAGTTCCAAGGCAGTCAGAACCAGTATCTCCTCCACCTATTATAAGTACATTTTTGCCAGCCGCAGTAATCAATTCATCTGAATCTCGCAGTTCTCCAAGTGCTTGGCGAGTTGCATTTGGCAGATAATCCATCGCGAAGTGAATTCCACTTAAATTTCTGCCTGGTAGTTTCAGGTCATTTGGAATGTTCGCACCAGTTGCAATTAGTACAGCATCAAAACTGCTTCTAAGTTCACTGTAACTGATACTATTTTCCCCAGTATCTCCCACTTTTATACCAGTTCGGAAACTAACACCCTCTGCAATCAATTGCTCTAGTCGTCTATCTATTAGCGATTTTTCAAGTTTGAAATTTGGAATTCCGTAGCGAAGTAATCCTCCAGCTTTTTCGTCCTTTTCAAAAACTACAACTGTATGACCTACACGCGCAAGCTGTTGTGAAGCAGCTAAACCAGCAGGACCTGAACCAACAACTGCAACAGTTTTTCCACTCACCTGATCTGGTGGCTGGGGTTTTACATACTCTCTAGCGAATGCAACATCTGAAATTATGCGCTCAATGCTGCTAATAGTTACACTTGGATCAATTGAGCCTAGTACACAACCGAACTCACATAGTGCAGGACATAGTCTACCAGTGAATTCTGGGAAGTTATTGGTTTGTTCTAGGCGCTCAAACGCTTGATGAAACATGTTCTTGTATATTAAATCATTGAATTCAGGAATCAAATTGCCTAGAGGACAAGAAAAGTGGCAGAAAGGAACACCGCAGTCCATACAGCGAGAACTTTGAGGTATTGCAATATCCAACTCTTGGTCAATGCCAACTCTCATATGCACATCATCCCAATCCGTCAATCTATCAACAACTGACCGATTTGCAACTACATCCTGTTTGCGCACTTTAATAAAGCCTCGTGAATCTCCCACAACTTCATTATACCACACCCCTATGACATTTTGCACAACCTCATGAAGTCTAAAAAAAGCCTGTTTTCCCCCTTCAAAATAGTACATGTGTATATAACACACATAAGCACCTTAAATCAAACCACGTGCTTATAAATAGCCTTAATGAAGGTCTAGGTTATAAAACCACCTAGATTTGCTCAAGAAGAAGCTTTTGCATGTACATCCCCTGAATAAAAAAAGACTTGTATTGAAGAGGGGTTGATGATAAATGGAAGTGTTGTGGTTTTGATGCGGATGCAGTTAAAAGCAAAATGTCATAGGCATGTGGTATCTCCCATCTTTATCACTTTAGGTCAGCGTATATACTTAACTTTCAGATAAAAACAGATAAAACTCGGGGTTAATATGATCTTTTGCATGTCTCACACGGTGTAGTGTGGTATAACGTAAATATGGTTTCTATACACAAAATACCAAACCGTGAAGGAACTTTATATGTGCGAATGTATGAAGGTTGGAGAGAAAACGGGAAACGCAAAACTGCAGTTGTTAAAAATTTCGGAAGACTTGATAAACTTCAAGAAAATGGATGGGGTTCTTTTGAAGAGCTTCAACAAAAAGTGCGAAATGGTGAAATTGAATATGCTTCAAGAAAGAATCAAGTTACTAAAACAGTTTTCTTTGATGAGAACATTAATAATAGCAAAGTTCTATATTATGGACATAAATTATTACTTGGCTTTCATAGTATGCTCGAAATTAACAAAGTTATTGATGACTACCAAAAAGGTACAAAAGTCAAATACAATCTATCAAAAATATTAGAACTACTTGTTATCCTAAGAATAATCAGTCCTGCTTCGAAACTTAGAAACAGCGAAGATCAAGTGTCACTGCTATTAGATGAGAAATGGACATACAATCAAATAGATAGAAGTCTAGATCACTTTACAAACTTGAAAGATAAAATTCAAGAAGCTATGCATAGGAATATTACTAAATTGACCAACAGAACTGCATCACTTGTGTTCAGACGCAACTAACTACTACTTTGAAACAGATATTGATGATTCGTTTAGAAAAAGAGGACTTCGTCAAGAGCATAGACCAAATCCTATAGTTCAAATGG
>JAIRWY010000094.1 GCA_031268675.1 Candidatus Ancillula glyptotermitis
ATAAAGAAGTTATTTTACGAATTGGTTTTGATAAACTAGCTGAATATGATGAAATTATTCTACAAAATGATACACTTTTTGGACCAGTTTATCCGCTAGCTGAGACTTTTGAAAAAATGTCAACACTAGATTTAGATTTCTGGGGGATCACAAAATATCATCATGAAGAATTAGTGCCACAGCATATCTATCCAAAAGGTTTTATATCAGAACATATCAATGCCTCATTTATTGCTTGTCGTTCAAGTCTGGTTAAGAGTGTAGAATTTCAAAACTATTGGAAAAAACTTCCGAATTTTACGAGTTATACAGATGTTGTTAATAATCATGAAATTACATTTACAGAGCATTTTGAGAAATTGGGCTTCAAGTGGGATGTTTCGGTAAATACAGATCAAATACAACACAAAGGTTTGTGTTACCCATTGATGTATCAACCAGTTGAACTTATTAAGGATTTACGATGTCCAGTATTTAAGCGACGATTATTCTTTTCTGTTCCAAATACATTTTTTGCGTATTCGATGGGTGATGCGCCTGTTAAATTACTTGACTATTTGAAGGAGCATACTGATTATAATACAGATTTAGTATACAGCAATATAATTCGTACAATTAATCCATATGTGCTAACAAAGAATTTAGGGCTGTTCAAGTCTTTGCCTAGAAATTATGTGAAATCCTCTGTTCCAACAAGTAAACAAAAAATTGCGTTAATAATGCATTCTTATTTTACGGATCTAGTACCTTATCTTCTCGGATATGCTGCAAATATGCCCGAAAATGCGGATATTTATATTACAACCGACAGTAAAGAAAAAAAACAGGAAATTCAGAAAGAGTTTGATAAGTCAGATATTAAGTGTGGAAAATTTGAAATACGTGTAATTGAAAATCGTGGTCGTGATGTTGGTGCATTGCTCGTTGGTGGTGCAGATCTAGTAAATAAATATGACTTAATTTGTTTTATGCATGACAAAAAAGGTAATGACTTAAAGTCGCTCTCAATTGGTAAGAGTTGGAGTGACAAACTATTTGAATGTAACTTGGCTAGTAAAGAATATGTGCAGAATTTAATAAATAAGTTTGCAAATGATAAATTTCTAGGCATGACATTTCCATATCTTCCTTTTCATGCAGAGTTTTTTCCGCTTTTTTATCCTGCTTCTCTTTGGAATCCTAATGGACAGAAACATGGTAATTATTCAGAAGTGTTAAAATTGCTTAAGAAGATGAATATAGGACTTGATCTTTATAAAGAGAGACCGCCGATTTTCCCGTGTGGTACTATGTTCTGGTTCAAGACTGATGCTCTGAAGAAGTTATTTGACATGAACTGGAAATATGAGGATTTTCCGCAAGAGCCGAATAAACTTGATGGTACGATTTTGCACGCAATTGAACGAAGTTATGCATCGGTTGCACAAGGTTCAGGGTATTATTCTTCATATATGATGCCCGATGATATAGCTGCAATTGAATATAATTCCTTGAATGTTGTAAATAACCGCTTAAATAATTTAGTACTAGATTTGAATACTAATAAGTCAGATTCATATGCCAATATGCTTCACTATCTAAATTCTCATTTTATTATAATTTCTCGTATTCGGTCACTTTATGGAAAAGCATTGCGCATATTAGTGGTAGTTTATCATAAGATGATTGGAAAAAAATGACAAGTAAAAAGTATAAGTATATAAGATCACTAGCTCAAGACCCATCAGAGACTATGAAAGCTTACGCAATTCCTGCTACACCAGATATTTTTAAGGAGCTTCTAAAAACTCAAGATGATGAACTAATTGATAGTGTTGTTCGTAGCATCAACCCCTATATTCTCAACAAGAATGCGGGATTAACTCGGATTTTATCCACAACTGACCGTGCTAATAATGTACAGACCAAGTTAAAAGTTGCTCTACTAGTACATTCTTACTACCCAGATTCGGTTCCTGATCTCCTCAAATACGCGTCAAATATGCCTGAAGATGCAGATATTTATTTCACAACTGGCAGTGATCGTGGGGCACAAGAAATTCAAAAGCAATTTGATGAACTAGATATTAAGTGTGGAAAATTTGAGGTGCATGTAATTGGTAACAAAAGCAGTGATGCTGGTGTATTGCTTTTAGATTTAATTCATCTACTGGACAAATATGACTTGTTCTGTTATGCGCATGATCAAAATAGTAGTTATATGTCCTTGAAATCGTTTGATCAGGATTACAATAGCATGCTTTTTGAGTGTAACTTGGCGAGTAAAGAATATGTACATAACATAATTAGTGAATTTGAGGCTAATAAGCATTTGGGCTTGACATTTCCACCGCTTGCGCATTATGCAAACCGATTTCCATTCTTGTGCGGAAAATACAGTTGGAATAAGCAACACAATTCTACCAGATTGTTGCTTAGATCTCTTGATGTAAAAAACAACCTGCCTGGAGAGTTCATTCCTTTATTTGCTCCAGTTGGTTCAGTGTTTTGGGCTCGGACTAATGCTGTTCGTAATATTTTTGACAACAGCTGGAAATACAAAAGTCTTCCATCAAGTCGGATTTTGCGTGCTATTGATTATATTTGGGCGTATTTGGCTGCAGAGGCAGGATATTATTCAATGCTTACACTTTCTGAAAACTACTTTTCCGCAGATTTCGGTGTATATGCAGACTATCTACATGGGACCATTTCTACTTGTTTCCAAAATGGCATAGCGTTTGGATCTCTTGAGGTTGTCGCAAAGTCACTTGGAGGCCTAAAATGAAAGAACAAGGTAAACTTTTCGGAATTGATTTCGTAAGGGCATCTGCAGTTTTTTTGGTTATAATCATGCACTATAATATGGTACGAATTGCCGCAAATCCAGCAGATTTAACGCTAATTCGGCCTAGTAGTATTGCTGGTGTTCAAGTTGGAACTATTGGTGTTTCATTATTTTTTATAATTTCAGCAGTAGGTTTGACCATGAGTTTTGCGCGCCAAAATTCCAAACAAGGCATTAGCATTTCCCTGAAGCGGTATGCCAAGAGGAGGTTTATGTCAATTTTTCCTGCTTTCTGGATTTGTTATCTCATGGTTGCAATTTTTCAATATGTAGTTTATTCAGATTCGTGGCTGCACACTTTAACTCAAATTCCCAAGTGGAAGTTCGTTTATACGCTTTTCGGACTTGATGGAACACTTTCAATTTCTGGTGATATCAACTTCTATTTAATTGGGGAGTGGTTTCTTGGTGTATTGATTCTGTTCTATTTAATTTTCCCATTTTTATATGCAGTTATTAAGAAGTGTCCAATTTTGATGGTAATACTTCTGTTTATCTTGTTCGCTTGGCGTGCTACGATATATGGTGGAAACATTATTCCTCAAGGCGGTTCAAATGATTCACTAATTTTTCGTGTTGTTTGTATTGCAATTTATGAACTTCCATCATTTTCTTTTGGTATCTACTTCGGATTGTTTTGGAATAAATTCTCAACTCGTCTGTGCACTACTAAGGTTAAAATTACACTTGAAAGTATTTTGGCATTAATTAGCGTGGTTTTATTGGTGATATTTGTTATGACTGGTATTTTAACGCCACATTATGCCAAGATTGTGATTCTAGGAGTTCTTATATTCTTTATTCTTTTTTATTTGGGTCAACAACTGCAAAAATTCACGGTAATTCGGAAAATTTCTCTATTTATTGGAGATCGATCGTACTATGTGTTTTTAGTTCATCATATTATAATTGCATATCTTACTACTAGAAATCCAGCATTTTTTAACTACTCAAAGATACAAAACTATCTGTACTTTATATTTACAGTTGTCGTTATATTTATTATTTCATCTATAGCAGAAGTGATTGTCAAAAATGTTATGCAGATATGTAAGAAAATGATTTCATTTCAACATACTTCTCCATAATTTATAATCTGGAAGAAAATTTTCAACAATCGCCCAAAATTCCTTGTTATGTGCGGCAACTCGCAAATGTGTAAGTTCATGCACAATCACGTACTCTAAACACTGTTCTGGATATTTCGTTAGCTCGGAGTTTATAGTGATGATGTGTGTGTTGATGTTGCAAACGCCCCAGCGAGTTTTCATCTTGCGCAGTCTTGTGCGGTTAACTTCAACACCAAGTTTTTCCTGCCAGTATTGCATAAGCTGCTCGCATGAAGTAAGAAGTTCTTCATTATTTATTCGGTCTATAGTTGGGCGTAGTGCAATTTTTTCTAGTTGACGGTCAATCCATGAGGTGTGCGAACTTATGAACTTCTCAATTACAGCGTGACTTGTGCCAACTGGTACTGTTAGCAATAGCTGCCCAGTTTCTGCTAGAATTTTCATGCGTAGATTTTTAACTACTTTGAACTGAATATGAACTTCATGACCACAAATCATCATAAAATACATTATACACTTTTTTATGTTGGCATGTAATTTTCATAAAACAAAAGATAACTTTTCAAGATTTTGTTCTAAAATAATGTACTTATTATTCTAGTTATGATATAATATAATGTATGGAGTTGAACGAGGCGCTTAAAATTTTAAATAGTTCAGATGCTGATTCGCGTTTGCTTGCCCGAATTGCGTATGAGAATGAAGATTTACAATTGAGTGTTGTTCATCATCAGAACGCATATCCACAGTTATTGAAATGGCTTGCGCTCTTTGGTGATCCAAGGACTAGTGAAGTTGCTTTTGCTAGGATGGAGAATGAGCAGTTTACTTCAGGTATTCAGCAAAAATCACCAAAGCAACCAGATCGACAAGTGAATGCACAATCACAATTTGCCGCTCAGGGTGTTAGACGAACCTTTGAACAACCAGTAGTAGTAAATAATACTGTAAATCATGCACAAGATCAACCAAAACAGCATAATTACACAATTGTTCAAGCACTGGACCCTAATTTAGATCTAGATATTATGTGTGATATTGCTAAGCGAGCGCCTGAATTACGCGAGTATATTGCCCGTAATCGCAATGCGTATCCAACACTATTGCAGTGGTTAGCATCTCTAAATGATCCGTCTATAAATAGGGCGCTTGCAATGCGCAATTAGAAGTATGGTGGAATCTTGAATTTAGTTGATGATAAACTTCTAGTAGGGCGAAAAATTGAAGAGGAGTTTGATGAGTTCTTAACAAAAACTAAACCGCTCAAGTGGGGTATATTAGGACTTGGTCGAATTGCGAACCTATTTGCGCGTGAAATTCTAGCTTCTGGTGGACAAATACATGCAGTTGCTAGTAGAAATCTACAAAAGGCGCTAGATTTTCAGAATACATTTGGAAGTGGACGATACGGCTTGAGATATGAAACTACTCCAGGAAGCCCAGAGGGAGCAGGTGGTGGTATAATTTCAAAGGCATATGGTACATATGAAGAATTGTTGCAAGATGACGATGTACAAGCAGTTTATATTGCAACACCTCAAAGTGAACACCTTTCTAATGCTTCTGCGGCATTAAATATGGGCAAGCCGATTCTGGTTGAAAAGCCGTTGACATGTAATTTTGAAGAAGCAGAGAAACTTTTTGAGCTTGCTCAGGAGAAGAAGTTATTTGCTATGGAAGCTATGTGGATGCGCTTTTTACCGCACATCCGAAAAGTTAAGAAGATTATTCAGTCTGGGCAGATTGGAGAGGTTGTATCACTTTATGCAGATCATGGGCAGTTATTTCCATATAATCCAGAGCATCGTCTTTATAGTACGGAACTTGGAGGTGGTGCGCTTTTAGATCTTGGTGTATATTTAGTGAATTTTGCACATTATATACTTGGAACACCAAAATCAGTTATTGCAACTGGTGCGGTCTCAAAAACTGGTGTTGATGTTAATCTTTCTGCAGTTTTGGGTTATGACAACGGTGCACTCGCATCACTTAATACAACACTTTTATCCACAACTCAAACTACTGCAAGCATTTCAGGAACACTAGGACGAATTGATATACACTCGCCATTTTATAGGCCTACTAATTTTACTATTACTATGAATGATTCATCAAGTTTTGAATACTATGGCAAGTGCGAACAGCGCGGTCTATTTGGAAGAGATGGATCATATGGAATGCACTTTGAAGTTGCTGAAGTTAGTAGATGTATTGCAAATGGTGAACTTCAGAGTAAAGTCATGACTTGGGCAGATTCGTTAAGCGTTCTTAAAACTATGGATAGGATTGCGCAGGAATTGTGATGTAATATTGAATGTGAAAGTTCAATTTTTGCCGAGATTGTTCTTGTTATATCTGAAAAGTAGGTGGAATATAGACTTCTTTGTGATTCAGATACAAGCGCAGTATTAAATTCCTAATGCAACTAGTGCAATAATTACTACAGATGAAATGCCAATGACGAGTCCGAATTTCTTCCAGAATTCTTTGCCAACTGGTTCTAATTCATCAAAACTTGGCGCAGTGAAATCACCCACATCTACATTTTCATCATCAATAGTTGATAATGACTGGCGCGGTGTTTTAATTCTGCCAGTTTTGGAGTCTGGTCTTGAAACTTTATATGCACTTGCAACGCGACCGAAATTTTCATCCATCTCATTCTCAAGCATCAACTTGGTGAATTCTGATGCAATTACTTGCTTTTGTTTATTTTCCACAATTACATTATATCATGAACTATGCCTGCTAATCTACCAGCTGGATTCAGATCTGAAGTACAACACCTTACATTTATCATCAACTTCCTCCATTTTACCAACAACTTTCATCCTCTCTCAAAAAACAACAAGTATTTCCCAAGTATTTCTATAAATATTTAACATTTTTCAACATCTACTTATCTTTAGTACAGTGTTATACTATTGCTAATACTAAATGGTCTATTTACTTTGCAAAGATTGACTGCCAAATACTTAAACTGCTTATGCAAAATGTGAACAAGTGTATATCAAGAGATGATATTATTGCTATGTTTATAATCTTGTGCTTATATCTTAGATTTAGCGCTAGAAGAAG
>JAIRWY010000057.1 GCA_031268675.1 Candidatus Ancillula glyptotermitis
GTTCTAGTATTTTGTAATCAATAGAAGTTAACTTAATAACCTTATTTTTTACAAACACCTTCCTCAAGTTTGTATCTATTAGAAGATCTTTATAACTTACTCTATTACTACTTGTATTATAACTATCTGTATTAGTAGTATTGTAACTAGTTGAAGTGGTAAGTATATCATCTTCTTCTTTTTGATCTTCATTACTAGTATTGCAGATAGTACTACTATTATCTAAAACAACCATATATAACACTCTCCTTAAATAAAAGACTAACTATTGTTAAGTACTAGTATAACACTACAGTAAACAAGTAGATGTAAATAGATGTTAAATAGATGTTAAATAGATGTTAAACTTTTTGGAGGAGGTTGATGGTAAATGCAAATCTACTCAAGAAAGTTGGAAAATATGCATAGTTTTGGATAATTTAGGCAGGTTTTAGGTTTTTCATATAAAAGTAAAAAAGTTCTGATATATGCTTGACAAATGTTTAATGTTGTGCTATACTGTTCTTCTGTTGACTATAAGACTGTTCTGCATGTAATAAATGTACATGTTAATTTCTTTTAGTTGATACTAAGAATTATGGATAGATATACGAGGAGAAGTAATGCAAAATATTGCTTGTAGTAAATTGAATAGTGTGTATAGAAAGCTAGTAGTAGGCATAATGTCATGCGCATTGGTTATGGTTGGCGCTGTAAAAGGTTCAGCTCTGTCCGCACATGCTGATGAAAACACTGCTACTTCAAATACACTGAACTACAAGGCAATTGTATATGCATTAGATGCAGGCAAGTATTGTAATGGAGAAAACTTTGCACAAGATGCTAAAGTTGATGCAAAGTTCGACAACTGCAAGGCAATGCAGAACTTTTATGATGATGTTTATGAACTTCTAACTTTAACCAACGCTTCTTCAAGAGGAGATAACTTCAAGGAGTTAAACGAGCAAGTTACAGACCTAAATAGTGAGTATGCTAAAACAGGTATTAGAACAAGAGAGGCAAATCTTCCAGATAATTACAACTTCCTTAAACAAAATCCAAATGTTGGTTCGACAGATATTGGGCAAAAAACTTATGATGCATATGAAAAGCAGTTATCAATTCACCTAGATCTTTTGTTTAACTACAAATCAGAAGAAAAACTGTATGCGGACATTAACAATTACTACTACAACCGCTATCAAATACCGCTAAATGAGTTTACTGATAAAGATACATGGTTTTTAGACTGCGACAGTAAAAACACAGGTGATAATGATTGTATTGGTAAATGGGCAGAATATGCATTAACATCAGAAAATGGTGTTGACTTTAGAAAAGATGGCTTATCACAAGAAGCTGTAAAAGTTGGAGCTCAAAATTTTGCTGCTCAAATTGAAGCAGTACAAGATAAAATCAGCAACGCCAAGATAGAAATTACTAAACAAGTAGGGCTTATAGGCGATGAAGGTCAAGCATTGCAACTAAAAGCGGATATGTCAGCTCCAGGGTTTGATATTGCAAACTTGACTGATGAACAACTAGCTATTTTAGATAAAGTTGGTGAAGATACTACAGCTTATGAAAATTACCGCAAGCAGAAACGTGCTGGTAAGAATAATATAAGCCTTGCTAATGTATTCGTAGACTTTGCAAAAGATGGTTCTGGACATAATATAACACTATCTTCAGCAGGTCAATGTTCTCCAACTGAAGATGGTCCAGTTCAGGGACAATTAACTAGGAACTGTTTAACAGCTGGTGAAAATACTAATATAGATTTTGGATTTAATGCAGTAGACAGTAATAATCAAAAGGCGGTTTCAGAAGTTGTTGATAATAAAGACAAAACTGATTCAATGGATGAAAATGAAAGGAAATTGCAGCAATGGCAAAAGTCTGGTAATTTTAAGGATTTAACATTTCAGTCCACTTTTCAACCTAATTTTACACCTTCATATTCAGATTCAAGTGTAGGTTACCAGTTCACAGATCAAAACTCAAAAACTCTCTACAGAAATAGTGCTAAAAATGATTATGAAATAACTAATGGTGATTTTTCGTCCTTCAAACCAACACTCCGCTTGCACAATAATCATGTAGTTTGTGCTAAATATAAGGTATACGGATATGATATAAACTCAGACAGTAATCAAGTTGAAGAAAAGAAATATGCAGATGTAAATTCTAAGTGTATTGGTTCTAATCTTGATGTTACTTTTAGCCTTAATACTGTTGCAATTAAAGTGCAGTATGAAGGTGAAGCGGTATCTGCTCCAGAATGGAAAACCGTATTCTTAAAGCCATATTATCATCAACAGTTAGATGTGCATAATCATTCGGGCGTTGATCCTGCACTAGATGATGCACCAACTAATGTTATTGAATATGGTAAAGATTGCGATACAAATGATTGCAAGGCGAAAATTCAACTAGTAGATGCACCAATTGTACACATTAAGAATGCAAATAGTGGTATTGCTCAAAAAACTGACTTGACTTTCTTTGACAAGGATAAAAAGCAAGTAGGTGGTGTTTATTCAAAACATCTTGCTGCTGGTCAAAGCGATGATTATACTGCGCCTGTAAATGCAGTTTATATGAGCATGAAGACTTATAAAATGAACCTTTTGTTCAAGTACACTGAAATTGATAATGGTTCTGCTGATATGTTCAAGTTAGCAGCAATCAACAACATTAAAACTACTGGTACTACTATTTGGAACCCCAAAACAACTATTTCTGCAGATTTACCTTGGGCTGGATCAAAACTAGATGATAACAAAAAAGCGCAAGAGGTAAAGGGAGTTTCACTTAAATTAAAAGGGTCCCTTGCTAGAGTTTATGCAATTTACTACCGCCTAAAAGATGAGAATGGTTCTACTAGCGATTGGGCATCTAATGGAAAACTTGTTAAAACTGGTAAAATTGCGGGGTTGCAAATAAAATTAGTTGCATATCAACATGGAGCTAAAATTTCTGCGCACCAAGCAAATGGCGGTTGGATTACTAAACCAGTTGCAAATCCAGGAGATACAGTTACAATTGGAGAGGCAAATGAAAATGCAACTCCTCTTAATTCAATTTCTGCAACTCTAAATGGTCAAGATGATCAATCTCATATAAATTATGCAGCATCTTATATTAACACTGGACTTTCTCAAGGAAAAGATCATGCAAGTAGTGGTAGTTCACCTTTTGATTACGAACGCGGAATAACAGGAAAGAAAACATATGACAATCAGTGTACGTTTTTCGCTGGATTTTCTGCAGGAAGAGGTTTTGTTCCAACGGATGAAAATAAAGGGCTGTTTACATTTTCAACCCTTAATCAATATACTGGTTATCGTTATGGCGATTGGGATCATCAACATGGATGGGAAGATAACTGCAAGAATTCTGTGAATGGAGATCACTCAAATACAGCTGCACCAGAAGAGAAGAAGACTGAGTTTACTATTGATGGAGATGTAAATGGACATCCTGTTTTGGCAAATCTTGCATTAAAAGATGGTAGTAATTTCAAGTCTGGTATTGATCCAAAAGCAGTTATGACTCAGGTTGGATTCAAATTGAGCGGAAATGTTGCTGCAGATTTCTCAATTAAGTACCAGATATTTCAAAAGAATGCGTATACTAAACAAGCTGGTTGGTCAACTTGGGTTTCAGATGGTCAACTAATTGGAGATGGTCAAACGCCTATTTATGCAATTAACTACAAGTTGGAAGCTAATCAATCAGGAAGTACTCCTCTAGCTTCGATTTCTGGAGGAACTTATATAAATGCAGGTCCTTATAGGGGTAAAGAAGAAGTTGCATATTTGGATAATACTACGTGGAAATATACCACATGCGATGGCTCATATGTTAACGAACAAGGAGTAATCAACTTTTCTCTAAAAGACAACTGCAAGATTGCTGATGGTACATTAGTTAGATTTGGGGTTCAAAAACAAGGAGCAATTGGCGCTCATTCTGATGGTGAAAATGCCAAAGATTGGTCAGAACCATTTATTACCAGCTATAAGTCTGACAAGGTGTTTGCATATGCGGTTGCAGGCGCAGTAGATGCTAATGATAAAAAGAACTTTATGCCAATTGCTTACGGAAAAGCAGATGATATAAACAAAGTAATTAAAGATGTTGTTGCAAAAATCAAAAAGAATGAGATTAGTGAAGCAATTGGTTGGACAATGCTTGGAATAACAATTGCTGCGACCATTAGTTCTTTTGTTGCTTCCGAAGGCACGGCAGCTGGAGCAATTGCTTTAGCAGCGTCTATGACAGCTCTTGGTTTAACCATTGCGGATACATACTACACATTTCACGGCATGGCGAATTTAGATATTCAAGACATTTCACTTCCAGGCAAAGAGAGTAGTTCTCAAAATTATGATGATGCACACAATAGATGGTTTGTTTCAGGATTTTCATGGGTTGGAACTAACCGAGAGTGGGGTGCTGATTTGAACCTCTATTACAAAGCACCAAATAGTGAGGATACAAAGTCCATTAACTTTGGAAAAGGAAAAGAAGGGGATGATCAAAAACCTTTCATCGCTCCAGATGGTTCAAAAGATGGCAAGTCAGTTGATTATGCCAAGCAGATTGCTATTCCTGAAGGTTCTGAAATATGGCTAGGAAGTAATCCAGATGCTAAAGTAGACCACTTTACTTATAAGCACAATACATTAAAGCGCGCTGGTTATATCACCAAGTCTTATGGTGGAGACAAGAATTTTCACTTGGTTGCATTTGACGATATGGCTATTATTCAGCTAGTTATGGGTGATATACAAAAACTAGCAACTGAGACTAATAATTCGGTTATTGGGCAAGCAGTGCAAGCAGCATTCTTCTTGGGGTTGTCTGTGTTGGATTTGGGAATGAGCGTACATGGAGTCCTTGGCGGGGCTCGTAAAGCTGTTGCTCAGGAAATTGCATCAGAGGGAGGCGGTTTACATTCTGGTGAGCATGTGCCTAGCACTGTGCACGATGAGGTTTTAGGTATTAATCTATCAGATGAAGAGATCAGGAATAGACGGTTACAGCAGGAATATGAAGTGGCCTCTGGTGTACCTGATGCAACTTCTCCAGAGACTTACAAGAGTAATGCAACGCTTTCAACTACAGTTAAAACTTACCAAGGATCTGAATATAAAGCCTCAAAAGGATTTAGAGCACACATGGATGCAAAGTTTAAGAGGCATCTTACTGACCAAGATTACGCAAACATTCTTGATGGACTAGCCCATCCTAATGGTCCGAATGGTCAATTTGCTAGGGAGGCGGAAATAGCAGCACAAGGAGAATTTACTTATGAGGGTTGTCGTTATCCTGTAAATCATGATACTTTTCTTACAAGAACCGCTTTTGAGGTAAATATGAGAAGGTCTATAGATGAATATCCAGTAACAACATCTAAGCCATTTGTTGCACGTCATACATGCAATAGTAATAGATATAATCAAGTTCGTGGTGATGGTACAATAGGATCTAGACGTTCAGCACCTTATAGAATGGGTAGTTCATTGGGTATTGTTCGTGCTGATTTTGAAAATCGAGATCTTGTGGAGATATTGGTCCCTTCAGGAGCAAATTTTTCTTTTAGTAATGCAAGCGGAGAATTAGAAGCTGTATTTCCTGAAGGTACTGAGTATGAACTTATAAGTGAAAACAGAGGCATGGGTGGATCTAGAATTCTTAGGATAAGAATTATTTCTACTCCAACTTTGAACCCAGATGTTGTAAAAATTCCTGTACGAGGTCTGGTTCGAGAGCTCCCTATCTACGAGCATGTTGAACACTTCACTTCATCTTATGCACCGATGCGCCGAGCAAATCCCGAAATGCTAGTAGATTTACGCGAGGATGCAAGACCTATGGTTGGTGAGCAAGTAGAAAGAGCAAGTGTAGCTTTGACCAAGAGTAGTTCAACAGCTGCTAAATTAGCAAGACTTGCACAAATAGCTGGTCTAGTTGGTGCAACTGGTAGTAAATTATACAATGATGTAGTTGTACCGCTGATTAAAAAGGACTATGAAGATGCACTTTCTCTAGTTCTTAAGATTATGCTACTTCATGATTCTAACAGATCAGACAAAATGGCAGTAGAAGGAACTCTTGAGTACTACACATCAGATAAAATAGATCTTCTTCAAGGAGTGCAAGTACAACATTCCACACCTGAAGAAACTAGAACAAGTGTAAAATCTGATGTTAATGTAAATATGCTTGTTGCTCTTCTTAGGAAGTTGAATAATCCAGATGCTGGATATAACTACTTCAAGGATAAAAACGGTAAACTTCTTGAAAATGCCGAAGTTCTTAAAACTCGCGCATTCAAACAAGCAATATTCATCTATCTGAACATGTTCGGTATTCATTATACTGCTTTACCAAGTGAATTAAAGAGTAGTCTAAAAGATATTGTAGTAAATATTGACAATGCTGATATATCTACAAAACTTGTTCAACTTCTTGATCAACTACTTGCAAATAGTGATACTGCATATAGCGTAGAAAATGTTCAAAAATCTGGAATTTTATCTGCGCTGAGTGCATCAAAAGGTAGTGAAATTAATCTACACTTTGGTTATGCAGATGATGTGGCTGTGGTTGCACAAGGAAATGTATCACAAGCAACTCCAGACAACAAAGAAGAGCTTGGAGTACAAAAGGGTATACTAGATAAAACTTCTGGAATTTTGATAAACAGCGAGTTGTTAACACAAGAGCAAAGAAGTGGCAGCAAGATTACAACAATTGGTAGTGCTAAATTTGTCTGGATTCCACTTACAAACGGTGTTTTAACCTACAACAAGGATACACACACATATAGTGCTAACGATTCTGTTGCTGGTCAAAATGCTTCAAGCTATCATCAACTACTAGATGGTTCTAGTTATATTCATGGTCTGAATTCACGTTCTGGAGATGACTTCAACTCAAAGTTTGGTGGTATTGACATGACTAGTTTTATGAAAGTGTTGTAAGTTGCTTGGTTGAGAATTGGGTGTGGTGTATAATAATAGTCTAGTATTGCCACTTTTACTGTAGTTTTTTGATATACTGGTATTGTGATGAAAGATTTGTGTTATGCACCGCGCTTGGTTAAGACTCTCTACTTTGCAGGCGGTTGTTTTTGGGGAGTACAGGCGTACTTTGATAATATGCTTGGAGTGGTGTCTACGAAAGTTGGTTTTGTCGATATTTCTGATAATCCTCAAGTAGATAAGTCAGCACCAAAATATGAGGATGTTCGTAAAGGCGATACTTCTTATTTGGAAACTGTATCTGTAGAATATGATGTGGATGCGGTGTCTGTAGAAACTTTGGTAACAAGATTTTTCGGGATTATTTCACCAACTACGCAAAATAGGCAAGGTGAGGATGTTGGATTTCAGTATAATACTGCGATTTTCTACCAGAAGAGTGAGGGAACTGATTTTTCCAGAATTAGTGAAACTTTTACAAGCATTAAACAGCGATTTTTAGACAACAACCAGGAGTTTTACACACTACTAAGACCGTTGGCCCACTTTTATGAAGCAGAAGATTTTCATCAGGATTATCTTGTTAAAAATCCAACTGGGTATTGTCATCTGGACCTTAAAAAAATGCACGAAGAACTACCAGTAGTTGATAAAAAATTGTATAAAAATAAGCAGCATGATGAGATAAAGAAGAATTTGTCTCCACTACAATATAACATTACCCAGAACTTGGCGACAGAAAAACCGTTTACAGGGGAATATGATCAGAACTTTGAGCTGGGAATATATGTGGATGTTATTTCTGGTGAACCTTTATTTTTGTCTACGAAGAAGTTTGACTCAGGTTGTGGTTGGCCTGCATTTTCTGCTCCAATTGAGGACGCTGTTTTAACGCAGCATGATGATAATTCAATTCCAGGCAGAAAACGAACAGAAATACGCTCATCTAGTGCAGATTCTCATCTTGGGCATGTTTTTGCAGATGCTCCAGAAGTAGAAACAGGACTGAGGTACTGTATAAATTCTGCATCATTGAAATTTGTACCAGTAAACGACATGGAAAAAGCAGGATATGGATATCTCATCAACCTTTTAGAAGCATAGTCCTACTAAAGCAGCAAAATACAGGCGTAGATGTGGCTAGTGGAAGCAGATGCTGCATGATGATCTGTGGTATAATAAACTAGAGGTATCGTGTGCCGTTTCCATTATTCTTGTACGGGATGTAGCGCAGTTTGGTAGCGCGTCCGGCTGGGGGCCGGGAGGTCGCAGGTTCAAATCCTGTCATCCCGACGCATAAGCGGTATATGACTTCGTCAGATGCCGTTCCTGTGTCCGCCTTAGCCACCAGCGTGGGAACCTATTTCTTAGAGCAAAGCACTTG
>JAIRWY010000018.1 GCA_031268675.1 Candidatus Ancillula glyptotermitis
TATACACTAGGTGTTCGTCTTTCCCAAGTTTGGACATCTGGTGTTCTTTATTTACTTGTATTCTTGCATCTTCCATAATCTTCTCCGTCTAGTAATTCAACATTTAGGTGTTGTAGTTCAGATGCGGATGCGTAAAAAAGCAAAATGTCATAGGGGTGTGGTATAATATAAACATGATGTGTAAATGTGCAAACCAGCATATCCACTACCACTTAAAAAGTTGTAGTTTGGGGTTTTCTGCGTCATTCGCATCAGGCGAGCAAGATAATTGCTCAACACCACATCATCACTCTGCTGCATGTGTATGCATAAAATGTAGTTCCTTATTTATTTTTACATCTGGTTTTACTTAGTACTGTTTTGCAACGAAAAAGTAATAAATAAGATAAATTTAAGGAGAAGTATGAAGAGAGTATATTCATTTATATCGTTGTTCGCAATAGTTTTTGCAAGCAGCATGTTATTTACTAGTTGTGGTAATAAAACTGCAACTAATGCAAATTCAAGTTGTGAAGAAAAAGCACTGAATATTGTTGTGTCCGTAAATCAGTGGAAGTCACCAGTTGAAGATATTGTTGGAAAGTGCGGTAAAGTTTCGGTAATAATTTCTGGTACCGATATTGATCCACATGATTATGAACCAAGTTCGTCAGTAATTACAACCATCAAGAAAGCTGATCTTCTAGTTGTAAATGGTGCCGACTACGATTCATGGGCATCAAAATCTGCAGTTGAAGGTGCACACGTCATAGATATTGCAAAAGTTGCTGGTGCGAAAGAGGGGGATAATCCGCATCTGTGGTATGATCCACACATCTACTCGCAATTAGGGACTGCACTAGAAAAGGAGCTGGATAAGCTGATTCCTGATGATAAGGCGTACTTTAAGGAACAAGTAGAAAAGTTCAACGAAAAGGTAGATCAATTGCTGAAAAAGGTTCAAGACAAAAAGGAGCATTTAACTGGTAAGAAGTTTGTTGCAACTGAATCAGTGGCCAATTATCTCGCAAAAGCAGTCGGACTAGAAGATGTAACACCTGAAGACTTTGCGAACGCAAGTGCAAATGAAGGTGAGCCTAGCGCAAATGATGTTGCCAAAATGCATGATGTTTTGAAGTCTGGTGAAGCCCAGTTCTTCTTCTACAATACGCAGGAAGAAAACAGTTTGACAAAGGAATTACTTGCTGATGCGCAAAAATCTGGAATAAATATCCTAGAAGTGACCGAACAATGTCCAAGTCAGTTTAGCGATACTATCAACTGGATAACGCACATTGTGGATTTATTAAACTAGTCTCAAATTCTGCCCCATCTTGCAAGAGGTGGGGTTTTTTATACTATAATCGTATTAACGAACTGTTTTGCATCAAACTCCTGAATATCGCGAACGCCTTCGCCAATACCGATATATTTCACTGGAATACCAAGTTTATAAACAACATTGAAAACAACTCCACCCTTAGCTGATCCATCAAGTTTGGTGATTACAAGACCTGTTATATCAACAACTTTTGCAAATTCTTCTGCCTGGCGCAATGCATTCTGCCCCGCTGTTCCATCAAGTACAATGTAGACATCTGTAATCGGAGTGTTTTTCTCAATACTTCTACGAATTTTATTCAGTTCATCCAAAAGATTCTTGTTGTTATGCAAACGACCAGCAGTATCAACAAGTAGATAATCATAACCGTTTTTTACTGCGCGCGATGCACCTGAAAATGCAACTGATGCAGCATCTTCACCTTTTCGCGATGCATTCTCAACATCAACAGTAGTATTTGCCAGCTTATTTACACGATTTGACCAAACAGTTAGTTGTTCTCCAGCAGCAGCACGAAAAGTATCTGCCCCAACTAGCAGTGTTTTTTTACCAGAAGATGCCAAAAGATGTGCAATTTTACCAAGTGTTGTCGTTTTGCCTACTCCATTGACACCAACAAATAGAACTGTGTGTAAACCACTGACATTATCATCATTACTACGCACATTTTCATGAAGTAAATTCGTCAGGATTTCTTTTAATTGCGCCTTTTGGGCTACTAGATCGTTGTTGTTGTCCAATTTTCCAATAACTTCATGCACAAGTTCAGTTCCAAAATCTGCCGCATATAGTTCTCGTTCAATCTCCTTCAAATCACTAGAAACGGTGATAGGATTAGTAAAACCTAATATTGACTTAGGGCTTTTATTGCTACTATTTTTATTCCAAATAAGTACAAATATAATCGCAAATACAATACCAACAACAACTGGCACAACGTAGAATAAGTCAATCTTCATACTAATATTATAGCACACCAAGTACATCTACCGCTCACAATTTTTAGTTAATTACTATATTTACATCAGTTGTATATTCGCCTATAAGTTACTTTGCCCACTTGAGGTGTTGGTATTAACCGTGTGCTAGAATATAAGGCATATAACAGGTGCAGATTTTACTACAGCAGTTGTACAACAATCATCATCAGTTTATACCTTCTTTTAGAACATAGCCATTAGCATCAATTGGCTCATCATCATCTTCATTCATGCATATTATACTAATTTCATCACTAGCCACGTTTAATATATGCATAAACTGTTGTTGGTGCAAATATCATCACACATAGCACGCCCGTTAGAAGCGTCAAAAAGAACTGATGCCCAACAACCCCGTTATTTAGGAGTTCACGCATTGCGGTAACCAAATGAGACACTGGATTTATATTGGCAAACCATTTAAGTGCGCTTGGCAAAGTATCAGTAGACACAAAAGCGTTGGAAATGAAGGTTAACGGAAATAGAATAACCATACCAATTCCTTGCATAGATTGTGCGGTTTTTAATACTTGTGCTAGAAGTGAAAATATCCAAGAAATGCACCATGAAATAAATACTGCTAAGAAAATACATCCAATAGCGCCTAATACTCCGCCACCTGGACGCATGCCCATAATAAAACCCATCAACATGGTCACAATTCCAATTGTTAAATAGCGGATAATATCAGCAATTGCCGCTCCTGCTAAAGGTGCAACTCGAGCAATGGGCAGTGAGCGAAAACGGTAGAACACACCTTTTTCTTGATCCTCGCGAATTACAACGCCCGTAGTTAAACTTGCAGTAACTGAAGATTGGGCAAGAACACCTGGTATAACATATGGCAAATAGTTGGCAATATTACCAGCAATCGCACCGCCGAAAATGTATACGAATATCAACGTGAAAATAATAGGCTGAATCAGCACATCTACTAGTTGTTCTGGTTCACGTCTAATCTTTAATATACTTCGCCAAGCAAATGCAAAAATCTGCTTAAGTGTCTCTTTAATACTAGAATGTCTTTTCAGGTTCTGTCCCGCTACATATGCATTCATATTATTTCTCCTCTTCTTTCGTTTCATCAGTTATCTGCAAAAATGCTTCATCAAGATTTTTCGCGTTAAGTCTCTTTTTCAATTCATCTGGACTACCTTTTGCAACTACCTTTCCATGATCAATAATTGCGATCTGGTTTGCCAATTGATCCGCTTCATCAAGATATTGAGTTGTAAGCAGTATCGTCGAACCCATATCAACCATTTTGCGGATAGTATCCCACATCTGGTTACGAGTTCTAGGATCAAGCCCTGTGGTTGGTTCATCCAAAAACACAAGGGGAGGAGATGCAATTAACGAAACAGCTAAGTCTAAACGTCTACGCATACCACCGCTGAATTTTGCAAGTGGACGGGTTGCTGCTTCTGTCAAACCAAACTCTTCAAGCAATTCATCAGCTCTAATTCTGCTCTTTTTACCACCAAGACCAAGCAGTTTACCAAAGAGCACCAGATTTTCTCTTCCGCTCAGATTTTCATCAACTGATGCTGCCTGACCTGTGACACCTATCAACTGGCGCACAATATGTGGATCTTTAACTACATCTATACCAAAAACTTTTGCAGTTCCACCATCTGGTTTGAGCAAAGTTGACAATATATTGATTGTTGTAGATTTGCCAGCTCCATTGGGTCCTAGAACCCCGTAAATAGTGCCCTTTTCAACTTCTAAGTCAACTCCATCAACAACCCTATTACCATCAAATATCTTTACCAAGGCTTGAGCCTCAATTGCCAATACATCCATCTATTACCACTCCTTATCTTCATCAAGAAAATATAAACTTACTCTATTATAGCACCCCCCCCCTCTTGTCAAGCCAACAACGGCGCTGCGTACAAATTTCTGACGCACTTTTGGGCAAACAGAAAGGCAAAAACATGTGCAAAACAAAAACACCATCAAGTGAACACCATGTTTACTCAAGTGGACTGAAAGAGTAAGCCATTAATCTTGTTCTAATAGGATGAACAAGGAAGCAAATTTGTGAAGAATTAGATATTGCTAGTGTTTACACCTTAAAAACATGGTTAAAAAAGTATAGAGCAAAAAGTAAGTATAATAC
>JAIRWY010000043.1 GCA_031268675.1 Candidatus Ancillula glyptotermitis
TAAAAATTACTATCAGTAATAATAAGTCCAGCATTAAACTGTGACATATCTGCAGCATTAGATTTTTGAGGCAATGACACAAAAACCGTAGTACTCACAACGAAAAACGCAAGAAACGCTAATAAACCTACTAATTTTCTTAGTAGTACTTTTTTTCTAAAATCTTGTTCGCTAAAATTCATAGTAAGTGTATTATACCACAATATGTGATAAAATGTCTACTTTTTTATTTTTGTGTATTTTTCTGCAACTGGAGTAATTATATACCTTAGTAATTTGTAGTAATTTGCAACTTAACAAAAACTTAACAATCTAGGATTATAATGTATGATATAATGTTAAGGTGAATAAGCAATGCAAGTAAATATGATGAAGGAGAATATGATGGTTGATATAAAAACTAAAAGCGATGTTGAGAGAATTATCAAAGATGAAGGTGTTGAGTTTGTTGATGTCCGTTTTGTGGATTTACCTGGTATTCAACAGCATTTTACAATCCCAGTTGATGAGTTTTTAGAAACTGCATTTGAAAGTGGACTTGCATTTGATGGCTCGTCAATTCGTGGTTTTCAGGCAATTAACGAGTCTGACATGAAATTAATTCCAGATGTTTCTACTGCATATTTAGATCTGTTTAGAGAGCACATTACTTTAAATGTTACATTTTCTGTAGTTGATCCATTTACTGATGAACCGTATTCTAGGGATCCTCGTCAAGTTGCTGCAAAAGCGGAAAATTATTTGCGTTCAACTGGAATTGCTGATACTGCATTTTTTGCTCCAGAGGCAGAATTTTACCTCTTTGATGATGTTCGCTTTTTGACTTCTGCATCTCAAAGTTTTTATGCAATAGATTCAGTTGAAGGCGCTTGGAATACTGGTGCAGATGAGATTTCTGGAAACTTGGGTTATAAGCCACGCTATAAGGGCGGATATTTTCCAGTTCCTCCAGTTGATCATTTTGCTGACTTACGCAATGATATTACTTCAAATTGTGCAGAATCTGGACTTAAAATTGAGCGTGAACATCATGAAGTTGGAACAGCTGGACAACAAGAAATTAACTACCGTTTTAATACACTTGTGCATGCTGGTGATGACCTGTTGAAATTCAAGTACATCGTAAAAAATACAGCGTGGGAAGCAAATAAGTCTGCTACATTCTTGCCTAAACCAATATTTGGTGATAACGGATCTGGTATGCACTGTCATCAATCGCTCTGGAAAGATGGAAAACCTCTTTTCTTTGACGCTAATGGTTATGGTGGGCTTTCAGATTTGGCTCGTTGGTATATTGGTGGCTTGATTAAACATTCTAGTGCTGTTCTGGCATTTACTAATCCTACAACTAACTCTTATCATCGTCTAGTTCCTGGATTTGAAGCACCTGTTAATTTGGTGTACTCAGCGCGCAATAGATCTGCTGCAATTAGAATTCCAATTACTGGAGATAACCCTAAAGCGAAGCGTGTTGAATTTCGTGTACCAGATCCTAGTTCTAACCCATATCTGGCTTTTAGTGCGCAGTTATTAGCAGGACTTGATGGTATTCAGAACCGCATTGAACCGCCTGCTCCGATTGATAAAGACATTTATGAACTACCACCTGAAGAGCATGCGAACATCAAACATGTTCCTGCATCTTTAGAAGAAGCAATAAATGCACTAGAAGAGGATCATGAGTTCTTAACAGTTGGAAATGTGTTTACGCAGGATCTAATTGATACTTGGATTGCATATAAGCGTGCAGAAATCACTGAATTTAGTTTGCGTCCACACCCTCATGAGTTTGAGTTATATTACGATTGCTAGTTTTTATAATCTAGTTTGTGCTAGGTGATTTTGCTGTTTATTTAGTAAGTATGAAAAAATGGAGTATCTATGTGATTCTCCATTTTTTTACCTAATAATTTCGATAAATTTTTCTTACTACTACTTTTAGATTTGCTGGTTTTTTTCTGTATCCAGAAAGATTTAGTTCTTTTAATTGTGATTTTGTTTGCAAAATGTCATAGGGGTGTGGTATAATGATTTATAAATTGTTTTACTGAAAGGAATATTATGGTTCTAAATGTTAATACAGAGCGCGTTTCAGACGGAGGCGTTTCGATTTGGCTTGATGATTTAAGCAGAGATAGACTTAATTCAGGCTCATTGCAAACACTAATTTCTGAAAAAAATGTTGTTGGAGTGACAACTAATCCTGCAATTTTCCAGAAAGCTATTCAGGGAAAAGGTGCTTATGATGAGCAAATTGAAGAGTTTGCAAAAAAAGGTGCAGCAGTTGACGAAGTCATTGTTGAGCTAACGACAACAGATGTACGTGTTGCAGCAGACATTTTCAGACCAGTTTATGATGCAACGAGTTCGGTTGATGGGCGTGTCTCAATTGAGGTTGATCCTCGTCTTGCGCACAACGGAGAGGAAACAGCGAAACAAGCACAAGAACTCTGGGGAAAGTTGGATCGCCCTAATGTCATGATTAAAATTCCTGCGACTATTGAGTCTATTCCTGCAATTACAGCATCGCTGGCAAAGGGAATATCTGTAAATGTAACTCTAATATTTTCAAAAGAGCGATATTTGAAAGTGATTGATGCATATATCAGCGGGATTGAACAAGCTCACAATAATGGACATGATTTAAGCAAAATAGCTTCAGTTGCCTCATTTTTTGTATCTCGTGTTGATACTGCAATTGATAAACAACTAGAAGAGATAGGAACTTTAGAGGCTAATGCATTACTTGGAAAAGCAGCACTTGCTAATGCTAGAGTTGCATTCGCAGCATATGAAGATGCATTCGCAGCAGATCCTCGTTGGGCTGCACTGGAAGCTGCAGGCGCTAGAAAACAACGACCACTTTGGGCATCCACAGGTGTTAAAAATCCTGCATATTCACCAACTCTTTATGTTGATGAATTAGTTGGACCAGATGTTGTTAATACAATGCCAGAGGGTACGCTCAATGCAGTCGCAGAACAAGGAAAAGGAGGCGTAGATAGGCTTTCGGGATTAGGAGATAAGAGTCAAGCTATTTTGGACCAGATTGAAGCACTTGGTATTTCAGTTTCTGGAGTGCTGGATAAATTGGAAAAAGATGGTGTTAATGCATTTATCAATGCGTGGACAGAATTGATTGAAGATGTTCAGAAGAGTATTGACGCTAAGAAATGAACATATAATATGAAAGGGAAGTAAAATGAAATCAGTTGAAATTGAAGTTTCGTCTGGCGACGGCGATAAGAATTCACCAAACGAGTTTTTGGTGGACAGTAGTAGTGGTATACGTGCATCTATTAAACAGGCAGATGCTCCGTCAGATTTTGACGATAGTGGCGTAAATATTATTACTGGCACTAAAGATAAAGGGTCGTTGTCAAAAAAAAATAAGATTGTCGCTATTGTAGGTAGTATAATCATCATACTTGCACTAATAGCTGGGTTGATATTTCTTGCGTTCAATTCGTTAAATAAGAATTCATTTGGCGATTATGATGCATTGAAGAAGTTAAATATAACAGTTCCAGACAATAAAAAAGAAGCATTGACTGTTGATGAAAATACACTTAATGGTATTGAGAAAATAGACAAAGCATCTGGTGTAGTCTTGAAACATGGTAGTGGTGAAACAATTTCAGTTGGTCGCCAAGCAAATGTAAAGTACTTGATGTACGCATATACATCAAAAAAAATTACTCCTGAAGGTGAAGACAGTTCAAAAGATGGACAGTCAGCAGAAGCTAATGCTGCTAAAGATGAAAATACAGAAAAGAAGTGGTCTCAATTCATGTCTTCTTGGGATATGAATGAATCTATGCCAGTCGAAATTTTTGGTGATGAAGATAAGTTGTTGTCTCAAATTCCTGCTGGTGGTCAAGTGGATCCAACTGCATATAGATTAAGCAAACTCTGTAATGGTGAGAAAGTTGGCGCGGCTTTTGCTCTTTTTATGCCATCTTCCGAAACTGGCGATGATGCAGAAATTTTAGTTATTGGTGAGGTTCTCAGCCAAACAGATTTAAATGTTGACCCTGATGCTCCTAAAATCAATCTTAACGTGCCTTCAAATGCTCCAGAGGTTAAATTTGATGGAAATGGCAAGCCAACGGGGCTAGAAGTTCCTAATGGTTTCCAGAAGGATGATAATGTATATGTAAAGGTCTTAACACCTGGTAATGGTGATGAAATTACACAAGATTCAACAATTTCTGTACATTATACAGGCTGGTTACTTAATGGAACTAAATTTGATTCATCATATGATCATAGTGATAAACCAGTAGAAATTGCTTTACCTGATGTGATTAAGGGTTGGCGATATGGTATTGCTGGTCAAAAAGTTGGTGCTAAGTTAGAGATATTAATTCCATCTGAGTATGGATATGGTAAACATGCTGCTGGTGATGTTCCTGCAGATTCATACTTGGTATTCTACGTTGACATTGATAAAATAAATCCAGAAAATACTGGAAATGGGCAACAGGAGTTACCACCAGCTAATTAGTTGTAAAACTAGGTGTTAAATAACTGTTATGTATATACATGTGGAGGAATAATTGAGTAATGATATAGTTTGGCTTTCAGAAGTTACATATTTGAAATTGAAGAAAGAGCTTGAGCACCGAAAGGGTGAAAAACGAGATGAAATTACTGAGCGTATTGCTGCTGCTAGAGATGAGGGCGACCTAAAAGAGAATGGTGGTTATCATGCAGCTCGCGATGAACAGGGCAAGAATGAAGCAAGAATAGTTGAACTTGAATATAGGTTGGCGCATGCTAAAATTGGTACGAGTGATAGTTCAATAGAGAGTCTTGACTCTGTTGCTTTAGGACTTATTATTACTGTTAGTATCAATAAGAGTAATGATTTCATTAAGTTTATTTTGGGTGCAAGAGAGAATGCCGATGAAATTGCAGGAGTTGATGCATTTTCACCATCTTCTCCACTTGGAGTAGCAATTTTAGGTGCAAAAGTTGGTTCTGAAGTAAGCTATAAAGCTCCTAATGGTAATGATATTCTCGTTGAAATAATTGCGGTTGATAAAGTTGGATGAAAAACTTGTGCTAAAAAATGGTAGAAAACAGCTATCTAATAGCATATCTACAGTTATTTTTTTACCAATTTTACTAGTCACTTTTTCATCTATAATCGTTTCTCTTGTTGTTCTTTCTCTTCTATTTATCGCAGCAGGAGTTATGAGTCCACCTGCTTCTGGTATTTCTAATCTTGATGTCATTTCATCATCAGTTGTTATGGCAACAAGTTTCTGGATTGCTGGTAGTGGTGGACAGATAATGCTTGGCAATTTGAGTGTTGATGTAGTATTATTAGGTATTAGTCTTTTTTCATTTGCTGTATGCTATTTCATGATTAAATTAAGAAGCTCAATGCCAATTTCATTACTACATTTTGGCGCTTTCTGCTATACGGTTATTGTTCTATTGATTTCATGTTTTCTTGAACCTCAGGATATCTTGCATATTCTGCGCATTGTTGTTATTTCCTACTTAATTTCATTTACCGCTTATTTTGTTGGAAATTCACAACATTCTATTGGGTACTATTTTCAAAAAGCATCATTTTTGCGTAAGCTTTATGCACCGTTATGCTCTGCTGTAATTTTGGTCTTGTTTATTCTTATAATAGCTTCATTTGCATGCCTATATGGGCTATCGGTGAATTTGTCAACAACAGAAACTATTTTCAAGTCCTTAAATGCTGGACCTTGGGAAGCCTTTTTAATCTCATTTTTGGAATTAGCGATATTGCCTAATTTTATGCTCTGGATGGTCGGTGCACTGTTCTCTACTGGTTTTGTTTTTGCTGGTTCTACATATATTTTTACAGATAGTCCAACATCTTCAGTACTTCCTCTACCAATTCTTAGTAATGTTCCAACTATGGATACGCGATTCTCTACTACTATACATTCTCTACTACCGTATATTCTGATAGTAATAGGTTTATTGGTTGCAATTTGGTTATTCTCAAAGACATCGAAAGAACACGATTTTTTTTATAAGCGTAGCAGGTTTTTTAAACAAAATCCTCGTAAACTGGCTGGTTTTGAGATTCTTAGCAATTTTATATGCATATTAACTACTATTGCAGTTTTTTTCTTGTGTTTATTAGTTCTGAATATAGCTTCTAGCGGTTATATACATAACATTATTGATCCAAAAATTGGGGTGCAAACTTTGTCTGCGTCGTTTAGTGTTGCATCAAAAATAGCTTGCGCAATGTTCTTTGTATTCGTTATCAATTCGGCGCAAAAAGTAATCAAGTATAAAGAGAATGATGATAATATTGCACACGATGAAGTTGCAAAAAGTGGTATAATGAAAGTAGAAGAAGTTGTAGATAGTGAGAATAGGGGAAATAGGCGTGTTGAAGTTTCAGTTAACAGATGGCAAAAAGAAAAAGCAGATTAAACGGGCGTTAGTCTCTGTGTATGACAAACGAGGACTTGATGTTTTGGCAAGAGCACTTGATGATGCAGGTGTTGAAATTGTTTCCACTGGTTCAACATCTAGTGCAATTGAGGCTCTTGGTATTAAAGTTCTTCATGTTGAAGAGGTGACGAATTTTCCAGAATGCCTTGATGGGCGCGTTAAAACACTGCATCCGCATATACATGCTGGGATTTTGGCAGATGCTGAAAATATTGCGCACAATAAGACTCTTGAGCAGCTAGATATTAGTCCATTTGACCTAGTGGTTGTAAATTTGTACCCATTTCTGGATACTGTTAATGCTGGTGCTGAATTCAAGGAGTGCATTGAGAAGATTGATATTGGGGGACCATCTATGATAAGAGCAGCTGCCAAGAACTTCTCAAATGTTGCAGTTGTAAGTAATGTTGATGATTATAATAATGTATTAGATAAAATTACAACTGGTGGTTTGACGCTTGAAGATCGGTTTGAACTGGCAAAGAAAGCATTTGAGCATACAGCGTCCTATGATGTTGCTGTTGCCTCTTGGTTCTCAAATTTTGATGATGATATTCCTGCATGGTTTGGATCAACTTGGAGTAAAAAATCTGATCTCCGTTATGGTGAAAATTCGCACCAAAGGGCTGCAGTTTATGCTCAGGAGAATAAATTCAATTCATCTGCTGGTGTAGATTTAGCATCTGCGAAAAAATTAGGCGGCAAAGAGATGAGTTATAATAACTATATGGATGCAAGTGCTGCATTTAGATCCGTTATGGACTTTACTACTACAGCAGTTTCAATTGTTAAGCACTTGAATCCATGCGGAATTGCACTTGGAGATACTGTAGTTGATGCATATGAGAAGGCTTTTGCATCTGATTCAGTTTCTGCATATGGGGGAGTGGTTGCTACAAATTCTGCTGTAACAAAAGAGATGGCTCAGGCTTTGAGTCCAGTTTTTACAGAAGTAATTATTGCCCCAGAGTATAATTTGGATGCGCTTGAAATTCTGCAGAAAAAGAAAAATCTGCGCATTCTTGAAATTGGTACAAATACACGATCTAGTATTATTCAACCTGAATTGCGGCAGATTCCTGGTGGATTATTACTTCAAGATGTTGATATATTTCAAGCATCTGGAGATGTTGTAGCAAACTGGAAACTAGTTAGTGGGGAAGTAGCAGATGCAGAAACACTAGGAGATCTGGAATTTGCATGGCGTGCAATTCGCTCGGTAAAGTCAAATGCAGTACTACTTGCTGCTAATAGAGCAACGGTTGGAATAGGAATGGGTCAGGTTAATAGGCTAGATTCTTGTAGTTTGGCTATTTCGCGCGCAAACAAACTCGGTAAGATAACAAGTTCTGGTACTATTGAAGAGCGTGCTGTCGGAAGTGTTGCTGCATCGGATGCATTTTTTCCATTTGCTGATGGGCTTTGTTTATTACTTGATGCTGGAATTAAAGCAGTTGTCCAACCTGGTGGTTCAATTCGCGACGAAGAAGTAATCAATGCCGCACGAGATGCAGGAGTCACCATGTATTTTACAGGTGTTCGTCATTTTGCTCACTAAAAAAAAGACCCTAGTGTGGTATACACTAGGGTCGAAATTGTAAGCAGTCATGAATTATTTTCTTTTTTTCTCTAGTTGCAGAGTACCATCACAGTGCGAAGATACTTCAGATGAATGAGTTACGATTATTATGCACTTGTTGTCTTTTCTTGCCAGTTCAGTGAATATATCTATAATTTCATCTTGTGTTTTAGTATCCAGATTTCCAGTTGGTTCATCTGCTAGAATCACCTGTGGATCATAGCTCAATGCTCGAGCAATCGCAACGCGTTGTTGTTCTCCACCAGACAAATGCAAAATTTTCTTGTTGCTATATGATAAATCAAGATCTACGCGCCTAAGTAGATTTGTAACAATTTCTTTTTTGCTCTGTCCAAACTTCTTCCTAGATGCATCCATAGACAAGATGATATTATCAGCAACCGTTAAGTTCGGCAGTAGATTAAAACTCTGGAATATAACACCAACATCTTGTGATCGATATTTGTACTTGTTTATATCTTTCAGATTTGAAGAATTGAATTCTACACTTCCGCTAGTTGGATCAGTAAGACCAGCAAGCAGTGACAAAAGGGTGGTCTTTCCAGAACCAGACTGTCCTATAATCCCGTAGATTTTACCAGACTCAAAACTGTGGCTTATACCTTTAAGTACTGGTTTGCCAACTTTATATGAATATGAAATGTTTTTTAACTCTAAAATCGCCATAATATTACTCCTCTCAATTAGTTACGATCCGCCAATATTTGCAGTGGTTCATATCGGACAACGAATCCAGCAGATGCAATCGATGCAATAGTAACAAGTAATATTCCGATTCCAATCAATTCAAGCAAAACTGTTAAATTTACTGTTGCATTTACTTTATCAATATACTTTGCATTATTACTAGTACCAAATGGATTCGCATTACCAGGTATTGCTCCCTGAGTATTCTGTGCACCTTCTCGCATTCGCTCGCGTCCGAAATTTTGTTGTGTAGTTTCAGACTTGGATTTTTGTGCTTCAACTTGTGAAGATAATAATGCATTCGCAACTGGTACCGATGCGGTTGCTCCAATTCCAGTGCCGATTACAATTGAGATAATTGTCACTGCTAGTAGTTCCACAACAAATTGAGTGATTACTTTGGGCTTGGATATTCCAATTGCTGTTAACACCCCGATTTCATACTTGCGTTCTCTTATATTAAAGATGTTTATAACAGAAAGTATTATAGCGCCTAAGAGTAATACAACCAGTAGAAATATCTTTGTGAATTTGCTCAGATTTTCTAAAGGTACTAGTTCACTCTCAAAGTTTGAAATATCTGCACTAGATATTGTATAATCTTCGCTAAGACCTTTTTGGCGCACTTCAGATACGAATGCATCATAATTTGACTTGCTGTTGAACACAAATGTGTTTGAAACTCTTGGCTTAAACACAGAAGAAGATTCAATTGTCTGTCCACCTGGTCCACTAACTGTTTTGGAAACTGCAGTTGCTTTACTCTTTTCTTGAATATCTGCAACAGTTTTATAATTTGCGAAGATATTATTAGAACTACTCATAATATCTTCTTCACGCGAATTGTTTGAGGTTGAACTTGATGATTCTTGTTTGTAGATTCCGACTACTTTTAGTGTATAACTTTCAGCTGAGTTATTAGGATTTCCAACTGTAAATGTACTACCAACTGAAAGTTTGTTATAATCTGCCAGTTCCTTAGTAATTGCACAGTTATAGTCAGCTGAATTGAATTCAAATATTTCTCCATCAACTATTTTTTCAGCACCACTTGTAAAATTGGTCATTGCATCAGCTGAAGAATAACCAGTTAGAGTAAAATCACTTTGAGTTTGACCACCGCCAAATCCACCTCCAGGTCCTCCAGTTCTTGTGGACTGTCCTGAAGTTCCTACCGATGACAACTTTTGAAAAGCATCTGAATTTGCTGATGCGCTAATTGAATCTGTATAACGCAGACTCTGTACATGAGAAGAATCTGCATATTTTTCCAGAGTTTCTAGTGTAATTTCATCAATTCCAGAATTTTGAGAGTTGATGAGTGTTCTTGCGCCATTTTGTCCAGTATTAGACATCGCTTTTTGCATCATTTTTTCTCTATCAACTGATATACTACCTGTTATTGTTTTATTTTCTAACTCACTCTGTTTTGCCCAAACTGCCGCATTATTTATTGCCATAGCAATAGAACTTGCAACTGCTATGGCGATTACTATAACTGAAATAAGCACAGTTCGCCCCTTAGTTCTTATTAAATTGCACAACGCATTTTTGAATATAAACATATCTAAAAATCTATCTCCTTATATATACCTGAAAAGTTCCACTTTGCTTAGTATACATTATTATACTTAATGAACGCATGTTTTATGACTGAAAATTTGAACTATAATATATGAAAATATTCTGTCCTTTTCCCGCAGGTACTTTAAGCATGAATATGTATTTTAGAAGTAAAAATTAAGGGTTATTATTCGGTTTTAGGAAAATATACCTGTTATATGTGATTGCATTGAGCAATAAGTTACAATTGTGATATAATGTTAGTATGACAGTAAAGAATATAAATAAAAAGGGTATATTTTATGTTAAAGTACAGGTTGCGCTTTTACTTGTGTTTATGCTAGTGTTCGCTAGTATGCTCACTGCGTGTGGTACAAAAAATACCAATGAAAATACTACGGCTTCTTTAGAATCTGCAACTTTAATACTTCCAGATGGTGCACCCTTGTTGAGTATTGCATCACTTGCGGAAGGTGGGAATATCAATAGCAGTGGCATTTTCCAAGTTGGTGATGCTATTAGCAAGGAGTTAGGCACAAAACTCGGTATTCAAGTTGTGCAGGATGCTGATACATTAATCGCCAGCATCAAAAAAGAGCAACCTGAATTAGCAGTTGTTCCAATCAATCTTGCTGCGAAATTATACAATGAGAATTCTGCTGAGAACCAGTACAAATTACTAGGTGTTTCAACATGGGGACTTAATGAAGTTGTTGCAAATTTTGACATCTCAAGTCTTAAAGATCTGGTTGGAAAGAAGCTCTACTCATTCGCAAAAGCAGGAACACCAGGAGTTGCTATTCGCGCGCTGCTGAAAAAAGAGGGAATTGAATATGTGGACTTTAAAGATGTAGTTTCAAATTCTGCAGTTAATATTGTTGATTTTACTACTGCACCTGATATTGTTGCCGAACTCTCAAAGAATCTTGATGAACCACATATTGCACTTTTACCACAACCAGTTGCATCCGCTTTTGCGCTTAAAACACAGGGTAAATACTCGGTGAAGTTAGATTTGCAGAAGCTCATTAGTCAGGCATTTGATGGGCTGAAATATCCACAGGCTGGATTGATTGCTCGCGCCGATATTGCAGATAATGCCAATTATTCCAACTTTCTGAATAAACTTGTTGCGCATATTGAAAAAACAACACCATCATTAAAAGAGAACCCTGAGCATGTTGCAAAAAATGTTAAAGAAAATTTCAAGTCTTCAGCACTTGCAGCCACTGAGGCTGTTGTTGACGCAATAAAGAAGGGGAGCCTAGATGTTGAATTTACACCAGTAACCAGTAAGAATGATGTAAAAAAAGATGTTAAAGCATTTCTGCAGATAATTTACGACTCTGGAGCATCTGCCTTGATTGGTGGAAAGATTCCAGATGATAAGTTTTTCGTATTGGACAAGGGTTGAATCAAAAAAAGAGATTCTACAAGTTATTAGGTGTTGGACTAATTATCCTGCTATGGTGGTTTTTATCATCTAATTTTGGATTTACTGGTATGATACTTTCTCCAGTTAGTACAATGTCCAGAATTTATATGGAAATGCAAAGCAATTACTTTTGGATATCTATATTCAGGACATTTTCCGATATTTTTGCAAGTTTTTTATTCGGACTTATATGTGCTTTTGTTGCATCAATTACTGCACTGCGATTTAAGAATTTTCGCTATATACTTGCACCTGTTGTAACCACACTTCGTAGTGCGCCTACAATTGCTGTAATTACTGTTCTCATTTTAATTTTACCACTTGATTATATTACAACTTCAATTTCATTTCTTGTAATATTTCCACTATTATTTGAGAATTTGCTAGCATCACTTGAATGTGCACCTACTAGTGAGATTCAGGCCGCTAAAAGTTTAGGACTTAGTTTTTCTTCTTGTGTTGCGCACATCTATATACCTAATGCATTCTCGCTGATTTTTGCTAACATTATTTCAGCATTCGGACTTAATTATAAAGTTGTAATTGCAGCAGAGATTCTTGGAAGGAGCAGTATACCATCAATTGGATCTAATATTTTGACTGCAAAACAATCTTTAGATTTTTCTGGTTCATTTATATGGCTCGTAATTAGCATTCTGTTGGCATTTGTTTTTGATTTTATAACTTCAAAAGTATATAAAGTTGTGGACTCATCTATTGGTTGACAGCGGTGGTTGAAATATGATATAATGGAAGATAACGCTCACATGGCGGAATGGTAGACGCGCTAGCTTGAGGTGCTAGTATCCACTATATCGGATGTGCTGGTTCAAGTCCAGTTGTGAGCACTACATCGAATTTTGCAATTGCTTTTAGAAGTACTATCTATTCGCTGGGACAACTCTTAAATAGATAGGGCATTGCACTTCAAATGCTAATCTGGTTTTTATACATTTTTGTTTTATATATGATATAATGTATGTGTGTATAATGCAGAATTGAGGTTTTAATATGGGGTCACATTTTAGAGGAACTAACCACAAAGAGCTTGTGCTGGTTTCTGGTCGCTCGCATCCACAGTTAGCAGCTGATATTGCAGAAAAATTGGGCATTACGCTTTTGGAGACTTCTATATATGACTTTGCTAATGGCGAGATATATGTACATTTTAAAGAATCTTTAAGAGGTTGTGATGTTTTTGTGCTTGAAAGTCATACGGAGCCTATGAATAAGTGGATTATGGAACAGTTGATAATGGTTGATGCACTTAAGAGAGCATCTGCAAAATCAATTACAGTTGTTTGTCCTTTTCTAGGTTATTCAAGACAAGATAAAAAACATAATGGACGCGAACCAATTTCTGCGCGGTTAATTTTTGATTTGTTTGCTGCTGCTGGTGCAGATCGTATAATGTCAATAGACCTACATTCAGCACAAATTCAAGGGTTTTTTGACGGTCCAGTAGACCATTTATATGCTATGCCAATTCTTACTAACTATATAAAGGGGCGTGTGGATTTAGATAATGTTGCAGTTGTTTCTCCAGATGCTGGAAGAATTAGAGTTGCAGAAAATTGGGCAGAGCGTTTTGGGGGGTGCCCATTGGTGTTTGTCCATAAAACACGTGATATTTCTAAGCCAAATGTTGTTAAATGCGGGCGTGTGGTAGGTGATGTTGCTAATAAAGATTGTGTTATAACTGATGACTTAATTGATACAGGTGGTACAATTGCAGGTGCAGTTAAAGTTCTATATGAAGCAGGCGCAAAAAGTGTTATAGTTGCTGCAACTCATGGAATTTTGTCCGATCCAGCAAAAGAACGACTTCTTGAGTGTAATGTGACTGAAGTTGTTGTTACCAATACACTGCCCATTAACAAAGAGAAAAAATTTGAAAACTTGACTGTTCTTTCTGTTGCACCATTGCTTGCAAAAGCAATAGAGGCAGTTTTTGAAGCTGGTTCTGTCACTTCATTGATAAATGATACGAATTTGTGAGGAACTGTGCTGAATAAATCAACCCAAAAAAGTCAAGTTGCGTATTTAGGACCTAGTGGAAGTTTCTCTTCTGTGGCTGCGCTCAAAATGGCTGGAAATGACAAAAATTTGCTAAAACCGCAGAAAAACTCACTGGCAGTTGTATATAGTGTTTTAGATGACAAAATGCCGTTAATTTCCTCTGGTGTACTTCCAATTGAAAATAATGTTGCTGGTTTTGTTTGTGAAACATTTGATCTTCTACTTGAAAATGATATTCTTATAGTTGATTCTATACATTTGCCCATTTCGTTCACTGCGTACTGCTTACCAAGTGTTGATAATTCGTCCACAAAATTCAGAGTTGTTCGTGCGCACCCACATGCACTTTCCCAGTGTTCAAAATTTATTCAGCAGTACAATTTAGTTCCACTTGCTGCACTTTCAAATTCTCAAGCGGTTTTTGATCTAGATGATGAAAGTTTTGCGCTTGCTCCAACGCAAAGTCCAGAATTTGACAACTATAAGAGTTTTGAGCATGATGTTCAGGACTATCTAAATGGAAAAACACAGTTTGTTAAAATAGTGGAAAGTAAGCCATTGATGATTACTAGTACTACTACACTAGATGATCTACAAGTTTTAGGACAACTAAAACCAGATCGAGTAGTTATTGTAATAACGCCGAAGATAAATAGAGTTGGTGCATTATATGAAATACTTCTTGAGTTATATAATGGCTTGATAAATATAAACTCATTGATTTCGCGTCCAATTAAAGGAGTTGATGATTTATATAGTTTTTTCTTGACTCTGGAGACTTCCATTGATTGTAATCTGCTAAAAGTATTAAAGGCGATTGAAAACACCAGTAATTCTATTAGAATTTTAGGAGGATATGTTGATTCCAAGAACTAAAATAAAAGTTGCTATACTTGGTCTTGGATTAATTGGGGGGTCAATTGCAAAAAGATTGATTACTGCAAGGTCATTGGCAAATCTAATTGATGTTTACGCCTGGAACCATAATAGTAAGCCGTATAAAGCTGCACAGGAACTTGGTATTGAAACTGTAGAGTCTTTGTATGAGTTAGTTGATTTGCAACTTGATTATATTTTTGTTGCAGTTCCAATATCTGCGGTTGATGAAATTTTTCAACAACTGGGAGAGATTTTTGCATCTTCAACTGGTAAAAAACCCACAATTACTGATGTCGCATCTGTTAAGGTCAGTATGGAAAATCTGGCAAGAAAGTACAATATCGGTGATTTTTATGTTGGCTCGCACCCACTATTTGGTACTGAATTTACAGGTTTTGATAATTCTAAGGCACAAATGGGTGATGGTAAGGCTTGGGCAGTTTGTGTAAATAGTTCAGTAAATAGCACTGACCAAGAACGAGTTGTAGAATTGGGGAAGTTTATTGAAGAACATCTTGCGGGTAAACCAATTTTTTGTTCAGCACAAGAACACGATAAGGCGATTGCTATAAGTTCGCATATTCCGCATGTTTTTGCATATGAACTTGCTGGATTGATCAGTGAAAAAGCAACGGAAAATGATTTGGCAAAGCAATTAAATGCTGATTCTTTTCATGGTGCAACACGCGTAGCACATGGGAATACTGCACTTTTTGAAGGAATGCTCCAGTTTAATAAAGAAGAAATTGTTAATGCACTGCAAGTAGTTATTAAGGATTTGAGCGAGCTTGCAGAAAATTTAACTTCTAAAAATAAAACTCGCACTTCTAAAAGTATACATCACTTCATTCACCGCTCAAGTTCATTTCGGGATATAGATAATAAACCAGACAAAAAATTGCATGCACATAATGCTGATGGTTGGGTTAAATGCGGGTGTGGTAAAGAACATTGGGGATTAAATGGCGCAGCGGGACTTTTTCTATTACGCTCTGATCCAAGTACATTTAAAACTACTCATATTCTATTACAACATCGTGCATTATGGAGTGCAGAAGGAGGAACTTGGGGAACTATTGGCGGAGCACTTGATTTTGGAGAAGATGCAAAAGCTGGTGCATTACGAGAAGCCCAAGAAGAGGGTGGTATTCAACCAGACCAAGTACATATTCTAGGATCAATTAAGCGCAGTCATCCGAACTGGAGTTATACAACTGTATTTGGAATAGAAATTGAAAATGGTGCAGTTTTGCCACAGGTACAAGATTGTGAAAGTATTGAAATTCGCTGGGTTGAAGTTAATGAAATTCGAACTCTTCCGCTATTGAGTGCTTTTGGAAATGAACTTGATGAATTATTAACAATTGCTAATGATTTGCTTATAGAATACAAAAAGGAACATTAAGATAATACAAAAACAGCCTAAAAACCAGTTAGATTATAATAATAACCGCATAATTGAGGGCGAGTTAGTGCAGGTACATATAAATAAAGTTCAAAATAGAGAGAATTTAGATCCCAAAAAACGCAAAAGGTCTAATGTCTGGACAAGGACTATACAATTAGAACAAGGTAAGCAACTACATACAAACTGGGGGATAGTTGAGCATGATGTAATTATTGGCAAACAACCAGGTATATTTTTGAAAACTTCAACTGGTATGAGCTTTTTAGTTTTTCGTCCAACAATTGTTGATTCAATGTTATCTCTACCTAGAGGTGCTGCAATTGTATATCCTAAGGATGCTGGTGAGATCCTAATGTATGCAGACATAAAAGAAGGGTTGAATATTCTGGAGTGCGGACTTGGTTCAGGTGCTTTAACTTTATGTTTACTTCGAGCTGCTAAGAATACTGGACAAGTAGTTTCTGTAGAAAGAAGAGAAGATTTTGTAAAAACAGCAACTAGGAATATTGAAAACTTTTTTGGTAAATTACCTAGTTCTTGGACACTTGAGATGGCGGAACTTTCCGAGTACTTGGACGAAATAATTGAGCGCAATGAAATAGCATTTGATCGTATAATATTAGACCTTCTAGATCCGTGGGAATATTTGGATAGTTGCCATCAAGTTCTAAAGTGTGGTGGAATTATCACTTGTTATATTACAACTGTTACAGCATTATCTACACTTTCAAGCGCACTAGAACTCAGAAGTAATCTGTATTCGCATATTGAAGTATTTGAGATTATACGTCGTCCATGGCATGTTGATGGACTTTCAATTCGTCCTGAACATCAGGGAATTATGCATTCTGGTTTCATTCTGACTGCGCGAGTACTTGGATAGACTATTCAAATTCAACAACTACTGGTGCATGGTCAGACCATCTTTTATCATAAGCCTCTTGTTTGCAGACTCTTGCAGTTGTTGCATATGCAGCGAGTTTCGGCGTAGCAATTTGATAATCAATTCTCCAACCTGAGTTGTTGTCAAATGCATGTCCACGATTTGACCACCAGGAATAAATTGATTCTGACCCCCAAATTTGACGGCAAATATCAACTAGTTCAAGTGTACCTTGTTGAAATTGGCTGGTTTTAGGTGGTGTATAGTTGATGATATTATTTTTCTTGTAGTTATTGTATATTGCGTTTATATCATCATCACTATTTGCAAACCAAAGACTTAACCATGCACGTTCTTCTGGCAAGAATCCTGCTTTAGTTTTATTACCACGCCAATTTTTTAGATCAAGCTCAGTATGTGCAATATTTACATCACCCAGAAGTAGTAGTTCTCTATTTGCATTTATTAACTCGCGCATCCGAGCAGTTGTAATATTCATGAACTTGTGCTTAGAATCCATTGTACGCTCCGAAATAGACCTGCTGATTAGTTTTCCATTAGACAGTTTAACTGTGGGGGAGTCTGCATGATGAAAATAGGCCGAAATCACTGTTAATGCATGCCCAGCAACTTCAATATCTGCCTCAAGCCATCTACCAGAAAAACAGTATTTTTCAGCTTCTGTCTCATTTTCAAATTGTGCTCGAATACTATTGATTTTGCAAGTTTTTGGATTTAAATATAGTGCAACACCCCCATGCCCTTTTTTGTATGCATCTGGTAGTAAATATATATCTTCCTCTTGAATTCCAAGCATTTCCAAGCACTTCAAATATGCCACATCTGAAGAAAGAATGCGTGTTTCCTGAAATGCAACTATATCAAACTGTTCACTTTTAAACCAAGTATCTGCACCAAATCCAACTTTTGATGCTTTGCCAGTAAGTAGAGACCCGCGCATACCAGCCAAGTTAATTGTTGCAACCTTAAACATGCTCTTTACCTGTAATCGTAATTATTGCCTTTTCAACAGCAACATAACCACCATCTACATCTTGCCCAATACATGCAATATTTGCATTTGCAAGTGCCTCAAATGACTTAGAAAGTAGACTAGAATTAAAACGCCTTAGATATGTCCTTGCATTTTGAATTTGCCAAGTGGTTAGTCCAACTTCTTGTGCCGTAAGACCTCTATTGTTCATTCGTGCAACTCTTCCTAATTGGCGCAATTTAGAGGCCATAGCAAGTACAAGTGCATTTAGTGCAAGACCATTGGCAATTCCGAGATTAAGGAGTGTAAGTGCACGCACTAGATTACCTTCAACAGTTGCATTAACAATATCAAAAATATCAACCTGATTAGCTCCACCAAAGTAGAAATCCACTACCTTTTTAGTAACAGTTGTGTTTTCCTCTGGCATGTCATCAGCAATTTGATGAATATAACCTGCAAGTCCTGACAAATCATCACCCATAGCAAGTACAAGTGCATTAGCAGCATCATTTTGTATAGACTTCTTCAGCCTCCGAAATTCTGCGCTAATGAACATCATCTTTTCATCATCTCGCTTGAGTGGTTTCGCCTCAATAAAGTCCACAAGCTTTGAATTTGCCGCATTTTTGAGCGCAGTTATCATTCTTTTACCGCGCACAGCTCCAGAATGTAATATAACTAATGCGCCATGAAATACTTCTCCATTTTTGAGCGCATCAACAATTTGAACAACATCTTCAATAAGCGCATCCGTGCAACTCTCCGAATTTTCTACTACTACAATAGTGCTAGTAGATAACAGAGATGGTGTTAATGATGCCCAAATAGCACCTTTATTGTAAACATTTGCTTGTAGTGTGACTATATCGGCATCTTTATACTTCTTCTTCGCTTTCTCAATAGCATTTTGAAGTCCTCGTTTTATAAAAAACTCTTCAGATCCTTGAACTAGTGTAATCATTCTTCACCTATTTTAATGTCTTTTGTACCTTTAATGCTCGCTTAGTTATATCAAGATTTTCTTTTACGAGTCGTTTTAATGCATCACTTTGGCGATCATTTTCCTCAAGCCATCTTTCACCAAGTTGTGCAAGTTCTAAAGATGCTAAACGAGCAGGATAAAAACCAACTATTATATTTTCAGCAATAGCAAAGTCCTTTGTATTCCAAATCTGGTTTATACTAGCAAAATACTCATGTACAAAAGATTCCAGAAGTAGATTATTAGTAACATCAACAAGTCCAGTTGCAGTTGCGACAAGTTCAGAGTTTGAAAGAGTAGAGAATTCAGAACATGCATTTTCAAATACTAACTTCTTATTTTCAAGTGTTGGAATCGCTGCCAGTGCAGTTAATGAACCTAATTTCGCATGCTCGCTCTTATTTTCTTTTTGCAGCAATATAAGTGCATGTTTATCAAATGCACCAAGTCTGGATAATGCTGTACGCAGTTCCCATTCAATCTTCTCGTCCAATTTAAACCCCTTGAGTTCAAATGTTCCTGAAAGTAGATTTTGTAGAATTAAAATATGATCACCAGTTGTAGCAAATTTTGTAAAATACAGCAAGAACTGGTATTGTGCATCACTTCCTGCAGTTGCATCCTTAGCCAAGTTCCATAGATTTGAGCCCACACTTTTAAGTATTTGGTCATACTGGCTTGGTGGAATATACTGGAAAATTGCGATAACCAAATTTTTGAGTGACTTATCGCGAATGCTTGATTCAGTTTCAGAAGCAATTACCTTAAATATCATGTCTATATAATCTTCAACTGGAAGTAATCCATCTCTAGCAGTATTCCATACTTGATCAAGAATTAAGCAGCGAGCGAGCGGATCTTCAATTTTATGCGCATATTTCAAAGCAGTTTTTAAAGAACGACTATCAGGACGGATCTTCGCGAATGTCGTACCCTCATCATTAACAACTGCCAAATCATATGGATCTGCCGCACGTAAAGCATCAAGGGAAATTTGCGCTTCAGCAGGAACATCAAATGAGTATTGGTCAAAACGCACCAACTTAGCACCACGCAAATTTAATGTACCAGTCGCCGTAATCGTGTCCTTATTTACATCATCATTAGTACCAGTTGCTTCATCAAATCTGTAAAGTCCTATCTTGATATTATGAGGTCGAAGTGTTGGATATTCTTCAGTTGCGGTTTGTATAAGCGTATAGTTGTCAAAATCTGCTCGAAAAGTGTTCAATCCTGCAGTTTCTAGCCAATATTTTGACCAGTTCTTTAGATCTTTGCCACTAGATGCTTCAAGTTCGGTTAGCAAATCATAAAGTGTTGCATTCTTATAGGAAAACTTGCGCAAATAATTTCCAACTCCTTCAAAAAACTTCTTATGACCCACAAAATTTGTTAATGTTTCAAGAACTGCTGCACCTTTTGCATAGGTAATACCATCAAAGTTTACAAGAACATCATTTAAATCCTTGATATCTGCAACAATTGGGTGAGTTGAACTAAGTTGATCTTGAACCATTCCCCATGCTTTTTCGGACACATTGAATGTAACTGCTGCATTTTTGTATTCACTAATTAAACCAGTTGCATAAGTTGAAATATATTCTGCAAATGACTCATTTAGCCATAAATCATTCCACCATTTCATAGTTACCAGATTACCAAACCACATATGAGCCAGTTCATGCAAAATAGTAACAACTCTTCGCTCTTTTGTTGAACCAGAAACAGCAACATTAAAAATATAATCTTCACGATAAGTTACATTACCTATATTTTCCATTGCGCCTGCATTAAATTCTGGCATAAAAATCTGGTCATACTTATCATACGGAAATGGTAAATTGAATAAATTCCCGTAGAAATCAAACCCTTTTTTTGTAATATCAAAAATATAGTCATAGTCAACGAACTCCGCTAAAGATTGTCTAGCAAGTATTTTCATCTCCAATTCGCGTTTATCAACTTTATGTGTAGTCTTCCAAACCTTAAAAGGTCCTGCAATAATTGAAGTCAAGTATGATGACATCTTCGGTGTTGTGTCAAACTTCCAAAGCGTATAGTTTTTAGCTTTATCAGTTTTTACATTGTGCAATTGTTTAACTTTCTTGCTAATTGGGCTTTGCGTTGAAGTTACAATCCAGTCATTTGGTGCAGCAATTCTAAAATCAAAGTGTGCTTTAATATCAGGTTGTTCAAAAACGGCGAAAACTCTGCGCGAATCAGCAACTTCAAATTGCGTGTATAGGTATACATTACCTTCATCTTCTGCTTCATATCTGTGTAAACCTTCGCCTGTATTCATATACTGGCAGAGTGCTTTTACTACAACCTCATTTCTTTTTTGAAGTGCTGTTTTAGGCAACTTTATGCGATTATTTTCAAAAAGCGTAGAATTATACAACTTATTGTTTATTCTAATTTCAAGTACTTCTTCTGCTCTTAGATCTAAAAAGGTTCCATGCTTTAATTGCGTAAAATCAAGTTCCTCTTCATCCAGTGCATAATCAAAGTTAATAGTTGTTGACGATAAAAAAGTTGGTGTTAATTCACCATTATTCTGCCTTTTTCCTGCATCTGTAATATCTACTTCAACCTTATAGTGTACATTAGAAACTAGGGATGCTCGTATTTGTGCTTCTTTTTGTGTTAAATTATCAGATGCCATTTTTCCTCCTGTATTTGTCAATTTCATCAATACTATGCGCAAATCTTCTAAAAACAGCATCATCAAAAAGATCTTCGTTAAATACCAATTCTCCATCTATATTTTCTAGTGGAACACGCCAGTTTGGATATTCTTCCGATGTACCAGGCTGATTTTGGGCTCTTGATTCACCAACAAAATCTGCGAATGAAAACGCAATCATTAAACTCGGGCTAGAAAAAAGCGATCGTTGCAGAGCAATAGAAACTTCCAATTCGTCATCAACATCATCTCTGCCCAGAAAATGTGCATTAACTAGATATTTAATTGTCTTCTGGTGATCCTCTTCTGCTTCTCGTTGGACTTTACGAAAATCTTCAGTAAGTAATCCCAGTGCTTCTCTTAGGCGGACATGTTCTTGTCGCAAATACCCTAAAGTTGGTGGTAAATCATGTGTTGTCACTGTCGCAAAGCAATATTCGCGCAGAGTTTCTACAGGTTTAGGTCTTTTATACTTATCACGCTCAAAGAATAGTATTGATGTGCCTAAAATTTCCCTAGACTTCAGATATTTAAATGCACCACTAGGCACAACACCTAAATCTTCACCAATAATAATTCCCCCCGAGCGTTCCGCTTCTAAGCAAAGAATACCAATTAGCGCATCATGATCGTAGTATATATATGTACCATTTTTAGGACTATTACCATGCGGAATCCACCAAAGCCTAAAAAGACCAAGCATATGATCGATGCGGATTGCTCCAGCAGTTTTAAATAAAGAACGGACTAAGTCGCGGAATATTGCATAACCAGTTGCTTCAAGGTTCTTGGGTGATAATGGTGGTTGTGACCAATCTTGTCCTTGTTGATTATAAACATCTGGCGGAGCACCAACACTTACTCCTTGAACAAATGCATTTTGCTCGCTCCAGACATCTGCACCATCTGGATGAACTCCAACTGCCAAATCAGCAACAAGCCCAATTGAAGCGCCAGATTTCTTCATCTTTAAGTGAGCATCCATGAGCTGTTCATGTGCAATCCACTGCAACCACCTGTAAAATTCAACGTCATTGCTATGTGCAAGTGCAGTCTCGCTAATCAGTGAATCCGACACCTTCATATTTCGCCACGCACCAAGAGTGCCAAACTTATCACAACACACGCACCAAACCGCAAATAGTGTTAGTGATTTTGCCGAAGTATTCTTAAATTTCTCAAACTCCTCTTGTCTTTCTGCGGTATTAAGACCATGTTTAAAGATTATACGAAGTGCTTCCTTTTTTAGCGCCCATACAGTATTGCGCTCAATAGATGAGTGACTATTATTGAGGGACTTTGCCATTCTGCCCAAATCGTCGACACTTTCTTGTTCAGTTTTAGACATATGCTCATATTCAAATATAGATTCTGGACGTATATAAAGTGGATTTGTAAAGCGCCTAGATACAGGTAAATAAGGACTAGGAGTTTGTGGCAAAATCGGGAAATCTGCATGTGTGGGGTTGAGTAGTAAAAAATCAGCACCAGTTTTTACTCGTGCATTTTTTGCAAGCATCTTAAGATCCTCAAAATCTCCAATTCCCCAAGAGTTTCGTGAGCGTTGTGAATAAAACTGAGTCATAAATCCATACACTTTTTTTTGCGGAGTTGGTGCAACTTCAGGAGTTACAATTAGATGTGAAAAATAGTCAAGTTCTTTAATGTAAATATGATGATAACCAATTGGCAAATCTTTAGGCAGAACAAGAAGTTTATGCTCATATTGTACGCCTTCAATTACCTTTTCCTCAAGTGACTCGCAAAGTTCTAAAATCTCGCGCTCACTACCATCTTCAAGTATAATGCAAATCCCTAACTTTTCTATATTACCAACTAACGAATGTGCTAAGTATACATCAACTTCACTTCCATAACCTTTAATTTCTGTAATAGTTTTCTTAAATGGAGTAGTCCACTTCTTTTTTGTAACTTCAGCTAGTTGTGTGCCAATTTGTACATCTGTATCCGCTTGAATACCTATAATACCAAGCATTTGCCGCAAAACAGAATCTTGAATTTTCTGAAAACTGTTATCAGATCCAATATAAGATGTTGCTATACCGTGCTCATGCGCCAACTCCATAAGTGGCGTTAATACTCTGAACTCAGAGTCTCCTTTTGTTACTGGTTCTCCTAATTTGACAATTCCCACATTAACATTATACCACAACTATATGTGTATGATGATAAAATTTCAACATTTTTTTAACTTTTTTATAACTTGTGAGTATGAATAAGGTGATAATTCATGTAGAATAATATCACAAAACAGTCGGACGCAAAGCAACAATAATACTGTATACTATAAATATATCTATTTTTTGCACTACCACTACAAAAAACTACATAATTTTCTGTAGTAGTTATACATAATTTTGAAAATCGTTCCACAAAAGTAGTTAAAATGTAATAAGAAATTGTGAAAAATATATATAAAGTTGGTATACTGGTCTTAATGGTATTTAATAGAAAGAGGATGATATGTCTAAAATATATAATAATGTAACTGAATTGGTTGGTAATACTCCACTTGTTAAGATAAATCGTTTAGCTGAAAACAGTGGTGCAAAAGCCAAAGTTCTTGCGAAATTGGAGTTCTGGAATCCTGCAAATTCAGTTAAAGATAGGATTGGTGTTGCTATTGTAGATGCGGCTGAAAAATCAGGCAGTTTAAAACCTGGTGGTACTATAGTTGAAGCGACTTCAGGAAATACTGGTATTGCACTAGCATTAGTTGGTGCTGCTCGTGGATATAAAGTGATTATCACACTTCCAGAAACTATGAGTAAAGAACGCAGAGCATTGATTAGGGCATTTGGTGCAGAATTGGTTCTTACATCAGGCGCTGATGGTATGAAAGGTGCAAGAGCAAAAGCACAGGAGATTGTTGATAATACACCTAATTCAATACTGGCATCGCAATTTACCAATAGCGCCAACCCAGCAATTCATAGAAGCACTACAGCTGAAGAAATCTGGGGCGATACTGATGGAGAGGTTGATGTAGTGGTTAGTGGAGTTGGAACTGGTGGAACAATCACTGGTATCGGACAGGCAATTAAGCCGCGTAAACCAGAATTTCAAACTTGGGCAGTTCAAGCAAAAGAGAGTCCAGTTTTAACTGGCGGAAAACCAGGTCCGCACAAAATACAAGGTATCTCTGCTGGGTTTATACCAGATGTACTTGACACTTCGCTTTATGATGGAGTGATTGATATTGATTCTGATACTGCGCTTAGAACCGCTCGCTTAGCAGCAACTGAAGAAGGACTGCTAGTTGGAATTTCTGCAGGTGCAGCATTAGCAGGAGCATTAAAGTTGGCAGCAAAAGATGAATATGCAGGCAAAACAATTGTTGTAATTATTCCTGATTTTGGAGAACGTTATTTGTCAACGCCACTTTTTGAAGGGTTGACTGACTAGTGTGGGCTTAATTAAAGATATTAGAGCAGTCAAGACGAGGGATCCAGCGGCACGTCATGCACTTGAGATTATATTGTTGTACTCAGGCATGCATGCCGTTTGGGGCTACAGATTGTCGCACTTATTGTGGAAAATACATCTGAAGTTTTTTGCTAGGCTGTTGTCAACAGTAGTACGATTTTTAACAGGCGTAGAAATACATCCTGGTGCAAGAATTGGCAAAGCGTTCGTTATAGACCATGGTATGGGAGTTGTAATTGGAGAGACTGCAATAGTTGGAGATGATGTATTACTTTATCATGGAGTTACACTAGGTGGAAGGGTTACCAAAAAAGGGGCAACTAGAAGGCATCCGAAACTTGGAAATAATGTGGTTGTTGGTGCAGGTGCCCTGATTTTGGGCGCAGTTGAAGTTGGAGATGATGCAAAAATTGGTGCAGGTGCAGTTGTAGTAAACAACATCAAAAAAGGTGAAGTATATGCTGGTGTTGCTGCTAAGATGGTTCCACAAGGTCAAATTGAATATTATCTCTAGGTAAAATCCATCAACTGGAAAATTAGTGATTAGATGGATGACGAAAATGTAGATGAAATGGATTTGCGAATGATGGATCAATTGCAGTTTTCATTTGCCATGGAACTGAAACAACCATAACGCCTTTCATAAGTCGCAAACGCCTCTTAATTTTTCCAGCAGTTTGATTATGCAAAAGCCGTTCAAAAGTTCTACCATCAACAAGTTCTGGTAAATAAACCACAATTATTCGTTCTTTATTTTCATCTCGTAAAGTAGCAATATAGTCAACTATTGGAGTAAGGATGTCCCTAAATGGTGATTCAATAATGTTTAATGGAACACTAATATTCTGTTTTTGCCAACATGATCGTAGTTTATCAATTTGCCCATCATTAGAATCCACCGCAAGTGCTTCAATTGACTCAGGATTTGATAGTTTTGCGTAGTTTAATGCACGAACAACAGGTTTAGTCAATTCAGAAACTAGAACTATTGAATGTGTATTACTAATACTAGCATCATTTATTGAGTTGTTATTTTTTGCTCTGTAGATAACTTCTTCATGTGATCTCTTATAGTAACTATCAATTGCCTTCATAAAGAACCATAATAGTATAATTGCAACAACTGTAACCCATGCACCATGTATAAATTTGCTGATAAGAATTATGACTAGTACAATTCCAGTCATAATGAATCCAACTGCACTAATTACCCTAGATTTTAGCAAAACTAGTATGCGCCTCTTATTGGAATTATCAGTATTTTCACGGATTTTTCTTGTCCAGTGAATTATCATGCCAAGTTGAGAAAGTGTAAAGGACAGAAACACTCCAACAACGTATAGTTCAATTAGTTTTGTTGGATTTGCATCAAAGATGATTACTATTATAACTGCAAGAGTTGTTAACATCAATATTCCATTAGAATACGCCAACTTATCACCACGAATACGCATATATCTAGGCATATAACCATCTCGCGCAAGAATTGAGCCTAAAACTGGGAATCCATTGAATGCTGTATTAGCTGCTAAAAGTAGTATTATTCCAGTTACTAGAGAAACAACTACGAACATAGTGTCGTTATGATGAAAAATAGTATTAGCAAGTTGTCCAATAACTGGTAGTTGTAAATAATCTCCTGAAAGTGGTGATCCATCTGCAGTAAGTAGTTGTTTAAGAGGGTCTGCAGCATATTTCACTCCAGTTTTTTCTGCTAAAAATAGAATACCAAGTAACATCGCGCAAGAAATACTACCTAAAATTGCTAAAGTGATTGAAGCATTTTTTGACTTGGGTTTTTCAAAGTTCGGAACTCCATTTGAAATAGCTTCAATACCAGTTAGTGCAGTGGTTCCAGATCCAAAAGCACGAAGTAGTAGTATAAAACCACCAAAAGAAGCCATATTGCTTATAAACTCATCATGATTATTGATAATATAACTTCCAGAATCTGCCTGAGGTAATGAACCTGTGAAATATTCAAAAAGTCCCATAAAAATGGTAAGCGCAATTGCAATTATGAATAAGTAGACAGGTATTGCGAAAAATGAACCAGATTCCTTAATTCCTCGCATATTTATTACAGCAATTAGAATTATAATGCCAACAGCCATAGTAGTTTCATGTCCATGAAGGCTAGATATCATGGACACTATATATTGAGTTCCTGATGAAATTGAAACTGCAACAGTCATAATATAGTCAACAAACAGTGCCGCTCCAATTAGTATTCCGCAATTATGCCCTAAGTTTTTACTAACAACTTCATAATCTCCACCACCAGAAGGATACTCATTGACATTTTGACGATAGCAGAAAATAACAACTCCCATAATTACTGCAATGCAAACACCAATCTGAAGTGAAAATCTAAGACCTGCAACTCCAGCAATTGACAGCGTTAAAAGTACTTCATTTGGTGCATAAGCAACTGAAGATAGTGCATCTGCCGCAAAAACAGGCAAAGCAACCCTTTTTTTTAGAGTTGCTTCTCCAATACTCTTACTGGACAACGGTGCTCCAATAAAGACCTTCTTCACTATTCTTGATATGCTAATCTTATTTTTTACTCTATCCATAGCAAATTCTAGTATACCACAACCTTTAGGAAATGTCAACTTTTGGAAAACTTTTATTTTATCCTCTACTCTACGCATATTATAAAAGTTAAGGAATTGTTATAAACAACATAAATGAGATAAAAGGCTTGACAAGTTTTCGTAGATCATGTTATACTTACACCACAAAATACAAGGAGGAATAATTTTATGGAAAATATGAACAACAGTGGTATAAGGCTTGACGTTATAGGTGGTGCATTGAGTTATATTGATCAAGCATCAATAGGTACAAGATATTTATTTGAGACTATTAGTTCGTTTGTTTTTACGTTGTTTTCATTACTTACTGCATCGCTTACTATGGCATTTTTTGAAACTCAAATTGCTGTTTTAGTTGTTCCGTTGGTGACTGCACTTGTTTTTTATGTTGCAATGAATGCATTTGGAAAGCTTTCTGGTGGCTTTGTTAATCCATTGCTTACTCTGCTGTATGCATTCAGAAAGACGATTGCACCACTTGATGCATTTTTTCTGGTGATTTTTGAATTTATAGGTGCATTTTTAGCTACGACAATTGTATACATTATATTACCTAGTAATTCCTCTTTTCCAAAGTCAAAGTGGTTTGAATTGACAGCACCAGGATTTGGTAGCTCATCTCCAGTTTCAAAATTTTTTAATTCATCAGATCTTGAATTTTCAACAACGGTTATTATAATATTGCATGCAGTTATTTTCTTCCTACTAATATTTTCAACAACTACTATAAAAAAAGCTTCAGAATATAATCCACAACTTGAACTTGTTCCATTTACAATCTTCACTGGAATTGCTTTAGTTCCTTCTGTATTACTTTCTGGATCTTCATTTAATCCTGCGCGAGATATTGCAGCTGCAGTCTTCGGGTCATTCACAGATAGAAATTCTAATCTTGTATATGCAGATGGAATTGTACTGCGGTCCATTTATATCTCACTTGCATCACTAATAGTTGTTGGTATTGTTTGTACACTAGAGTTTCCTGGTCGTCAAAGCAAGCAAGTAGTTGCAAAACATCAAAAAAAGTCAAGCATCAACCAATAGAAGATTTTAATGTTGAAGAAATAATTCTCTAACTGTGGTATAATGGAACTAGTTTTACTGAGAACAGGGAGTTAGATTGACCACGAATAGGAAAAGTGCTGAAGATATACGCAACTTTTGCATAATTGCACATATTGACCACGGCAAATCAACGCTAGCGGATAGAATGTTGCAATTAACTGGAATTGTTTCTGATAGGCAGATGCGAGCACAGTATCTTGATAGAATGGATATTGAACGCGAGCGTGGAATTACAATTAAGAGTCAAAGTGTTCGAATGCCATGGAAAGTTAATGGTAATACATATACTTTGAACATGATTGATACACCTGGTCATGTTGATTTTACATATGAAGTTTCCCGCTCGTTGGCTGCATGTGAGGGTTGTGTTCTACTAATTGATGCTGCACAAGGCATAGAGGCCCAGACTTTGGCAAATCTATATATTGCAATAGAAAATAACTTGACAATTATTCCAGTACTTAATAAAATTGACCTACCACAAGCTCAGCCAGAAAAGTATGCTGCAGAAATTTCAAATCTAATTGGTTGTGATGTTGATGATATTCTAAAAGTTTCTGGTAAAACAGGTGAAGGTGTTGAAGAATTACTGAATACAATTGTGCAATTGGTTCCACCTCCTATTGGTATGTTTGATGCACCTCCTAGGGCGTTGATATTTGACTCAATTTATGATACTTTTAGAGGAGTTGTAACATATATACGAGTTGTTGATGGTGTATTCGGAGTACGCGAAAAAATTAAGATGATGTCTACTGGTGTACAGCATGAGCTTATTGAAATAGGTGTTATGTCTCCTGAGCCAACTCCTTGTAAAGAACTTGCGGTTGGCGAAGTTGGTTATCTGATTACTGGTGTCAAAAATGTTGCTGATTCAAAAGTAGGTGACACAATAACTGGTGCTAATAACACCGCATTAAAACAACTGCCAGGATACAAAGAGCCAAAACCGATGGTGTATTCTGGACTTTATCCAATTGAACAAGGTGATTATCCGCTGCTTCGAGAGGCACTGGACAAATTGAAACTTAATGATGCATCATTGATTTATGAACCAGAAACATCGATTGCGCTGGGGTTTGGTTTTCGTGTGGGATTTTTAGGACTTTTGCATTTGGAAATTGTTCGGGAACGACTGGAGAGGGAGTTTGACTTGAGTCTTGTCTCAACTGCCCCTAATGTGATCTATGAAGTTATTACCGAGGATAAAGAAGTACATATTGTAACAAACCCATCAGAATTTCCGTCTGGACAAAAGATTTTTGAAGTTAAGGAGCCACTAGTGCGTGCTTCAATTTTGTCACCGAAGGAATATATAGGAACTATTATGGAGTTAGCTCAACTAAAACGTGGTAATTTAATCAAAATGGAGTATTTATCGGAAGATCGTGTTGAAATGAGGTACAACTTTCCGCTTGCTGAGATTGTGTTTGACTTTTTTGATGCTTTAAAATCCAGAACTAAGGGGTATGCATCATTTGATTATGAACCAGAAGGTGAACAGGTTGCAGATTTGGTTAAAGTTGATATATTATTAAATCACGAAACAGTTGATGCTTTTTCAGCAATTGTTCATAAAGATAAAGCATATGAATATGGGGTCATGATGACATCAAAACTAAAAGAGTTAATTCCTAGACAACAATTTGAGATACCAATTCAGGCAGCTATTGGTTCGCGAATTATTGCACGTGAAAGTATACGCGCATTACGAAAAGATGTTTTAGCGAAGTGCTATGGCGGTGACATCACAAGAAAACGAAAACTTTTAGAGAAACAAAAAGCTGGAAAAAAGAGGATGAAAACGATCGGAAGAGTCGAGGTTCCACCTAATGCATTCATCGCAGCACTCTCATCAGGAGAGACAGGATAGTAACCAAAAAATAGGGGTCAGAACAATTCAAGTTGAAATGGAGTAAAAAACCCGAATAACCCCGACCCGAAACTTACTATACATTAGTAAAATTAAAAATCATGTAAAATGACCTTAGAATTTTAATATTTTATAGAACACTAAGCATTTTGAGATAAATTTTGGAAGATTTTTAAAAGAGTTTGTATTTTGTTATGTAATAATGCAACCCATGTTTACAGATAATACGTACAAGTTAATGCTTTCGCCAAATGCATTAAAAATAATTGCAGTTATATGCATGGTTCTAGATCATAGTATTTTAGTTTTTGGTCCTGAAATGTTTCAGTCAACTTATTACCAGTTTATTCCAGGTCTTTTACATTGCGTTGGGAGAATTAGTGCACCTATATTTTTCTATTTTATACCACAAGGCTATATGTACACAAAAAATGCAAATTTATATACATTGAGACTACTACTTTTTGCTATACTATCATATATTCCTTATATGGCATATAGATTTAATTTAATATTTGATTATAAGCATTTACATTGTCAAAACATACTTTTTACTTTATTTTTTGGATTGATATTTATACGTATAATTCATGAGGTTAAAAATAAAGTGTTAAAAACATTTTTCTTGGTTGCAGTTGGGTTTTTTATTTCTTTTTGTGAGTATGGGCTTTATGGTGCAGCATATATTTTTGTATTTAATTACTATAAAAATCAACATGACAAAAAAGCTTGTATTGCTGGTATTGTTGGTATACTACTTGTTTATTTGCATCGGTATATTAACTTTACAAAATACACATTTAGTAATATATTTAATTCTTTTTTTAGTTCTGAAAATTTAATGTCAATTTTACAAAGCCTATTTCTATTTATACCGATATTTTTAATTTCTCGGTGCGATTATACTTTATGTAAGAAGCCTAGTAAATTTTTAAAGTGGTTTTTTTACCTTTTTTACCCAGCACATATTTTATTATTATTATTATTTCGTATATACATTATCGGAATTCCACTTCGGTAAAAAATTTTGATTGTTTTAACTAGGCTTTCTCTTTCCAAAAGTTCATTTTTTTAATATAGTCTGAAACAGATTTAGGAACTAAGTTATCGATTTGCATTCCATTTGCCACTCTTTCTCGGATCATATTTGAGGAAATTGGTAGTGATTCAATTTGTAGCACTCTGTACTGAGACTCAGTATTCTTAATATTTCGTCTACTTACAATTATGAATTTTGCCAATTTATCTAATTTTTCAGCATTCTTCCAGCTTTTTAGATCATTTGCAATATCTTCTCCTAGTAAAAAATAAAACTTTGCATCAGCGTATTCCTTATGTAGGTCTATTAAGGTGTCGTAAGTATAAGTTGCTCTATTTCGGTTTATGTCTACTTGACTGATTTGTATCTTATCAATGTTTTTGATTCTTCTACAATCTTCTAGTGCCATATACAACATTTTCAATCTTTCATCAGGAGGTAGAATACTTTTTGAATTCTTTACTGTTGTTGCATACGTCGGCACAAGTAATAATTTATCTAACTCCAATTTATCACAAACTTGTTGTGCAACAGCGAGATGACCATTATGAACGGGATTAAATGTACCCCCAAGAACACCAACTAACAATTCAGTGCATTCCCACTTGCTTTTTTTTCATTTATATATTATAATATATAAATGAAAAAAAAGCAAGTGGGAATATTCTTGCTAGCAGGGGGAACTGGGAAACGATTGTGGCCATTGTCTACTGCTTTGCACCCCAAGTACTTGCTAAAAACTTCTGGTGGATCTATTACACTGATAGAAGAAACTCTAAGGCGTTTTCAAAAAGCGGTGAATTTTTTTGATGTAGATAAAGATTTTGCTATTTGCACCTCTATTCGTATTCGTAAAAAACTGGAGAGAATATTTCAAAATCAAAAAAAATCTCATAATTTAAAGTTCTATGCTGAAAATATACAAAAAAACACCATGAGTGCAATTGCAACATTAACAGCTTTTTATGTACAGAAGTTCCCAGAAATTACAATTGTAGTATCGCCTACTGACCAAATTGTGGTTGATGAAAATGCATTTTGTGCAGACATAAGAGCCGCTTATGAACTTGCAGACGCTGGGAATATCGTGGTTTTAGGCACAAAGATGAAATATGCATCTGAAAACTTCGGATATATACATGTATCAGAAAATAACAGTGTGTTAGAATTTACTGAAAAACCAGATATTTTAACCGCTCAGAGATATCTTCAAGATGGTAAATATTTTGTAAATAGTGGAATATATGTGTTCAAAGGCGTAGTTCTACTGAAAAACTTAGAAAAACTGCAACCTGAATTATATGCAGATATTATAACCAGTGCTCAAAATATGCAACCAAATAATACAGATATAGAATATAAGATAGACCAGAAAAATATTTCTATAGATAATGCACTCTCTGTTCCTCTCGCAAAAAATGGCAAGTTGCAAATGATTAAAGCAGAGTTTGAATTTGAAGATATAGGAACATTCCAGTCATTGCTTAAATATTATAATGCTACAAATGCTACAAAGAGTAGAAAAATTATTGCGCACTTAGCCATTGCTTGTACTTGGCTTTTGAGGCGTTGAATTCTTTCTCGGTTGTTGAAAATTCTGTCTCTCCAGTATCTGGATTAGTAGTACAAAAATACAACCATGAACCATCATCTGGACTTACTGCAGCAGAAATAGCGTCTTCACCTGGACTAGATATAGGAGTTGGTGGAAGTCCTGTTTTTATTCTGGAATTATAAGGTGCATTTGGATCATCAAGATCGGATTGGTTTATTTCTAACGAATTGCTTTCACCACCATTAAGTCCGTAGGAAACAATTGAGTCCATTCCAAGTGGCATGTTAATATTTAGGCGGTTATCAATAACGTTTGAAACTTTTGGCATATCATCTTTATGTCTAACTTCTCGCTGAATAATAGATGCTTTTGTAATAATGGACTCATAGTTATCTGGTGTTACTGAGTGTTTCTTCAGAATTTCAACTGTTTTATTTATCATAAACTTGAAAATTTCATCAGCAGTTATATTGTAGTCAAAATCGTAAGATGCTGGGAATAGCCAACCTTCAACTTTACCATTGGCTTCAAGCGGTAAATAATTAGCAATATTTGCATATGCCGCATCAATATCCGTTGCTATAACATTTGGGTCTTTCTTAATGGTCTCAACAATTTGCTTTGTGGTATAACCTTCTGGAATTGTAAATTTTATTTTCAACAAATTGTTCTTATCTAATAGCATTTCAAAAGCATTCTTAGCATTTAGATGTTTTTTTAGTACATATGTACCGTATGAAAGTACTTTTTGTGGATTGTCATCCGAAGCTTTTATAAATGATTTTGTAGACGCAATGACATCATTATCTAATAATATTTGGGCTATTTTGCTAACTGTTGCACCTTGTGGTATTGTAATATTAACTTTGTCAAGCGAATCAGAAGCATTACCAGTATAATCCTTTCCACCTTGAAGATTTGTGTAAATAGTATAGGCACCACCAACCGAAAGTATAAGAAACAACACTATAAAAACTGCAAATATACTTTTATGACTTTTCTGCTTCTTCCTTGCGTGAGCGCCCTTAACTATACGTTCAACTTCGCCGTCTCGATCAAGTGGAAACAATTCGCTATTATCGTTCATCTTGTACATTATACCACACATTCTTGTATTTGTAAATAGCCCCGCATCCGCACCCAAACTACAACAATTTCCATCATCATCTCTTCAATACAAGTTTTCATCAACCCCTCTTCAATACAAGTCTTCTTTTATTCAGGGGGATGTACATGCAAAAGCTTCTTCCCAAGCAAATCCAGGTGGTTTTATAACCTAGACCTTCATTAAGGCTATTTATAAGCACGTGGTTTGATTTAAGGTGCTTATGTGTGTTATATACACATGTACTATTTTGAAGGGGAAAACAGGCTTTTTTAGACTTCATGA
>JAIRWY010000061.1 GCA_031268675.1 Candidatus Ancillula glyptotermitis
CATGCGGGAAGGTTACTGTGTTATCCTTTATTATGTCTGTACACTTGAAGAGAGAGATCTACGCATTGTACGCAGTGCCTAACGGTCGCCTCCCCTTGTACCCCACCCCCCTTGACCCCTTGAGGTGCTGGTAAATACAAGTTGTAGCAGACCAAGAACTAGTAATAAAACAGATGTTGATGTTTTATGCATATGCAAGTAAATAAAGTGTAATGCAAAATGCATTACGCCATAAAACCACTAGTGCAGATATTACAACCGCGCAGGAGTGGAGTAATTTGCATAGCAAATTATGCCATAAAATTGTGGGTGGTGCTGATAATTGGATGCGTGCAGAAAGTAGAGTGATTTGCGTAGCGAATCACACTGATAAATCCAAGCGCAAATAAACCGCGTGATTTGCGAAGCGAATTATGCCGATAATTGCATGTGTGCAGAAAGTAGAGTGATTTGCGTAGCAAATTACACCATAAAACTGTGGGTGGTAGCAAAACTAGCAGAATGGATCGCAGCAAAACAGGTGTTGTAAGTCATCCAAGCGCAAATAAACCGCGTGATTTGCGTAGCGAATTACTCTAATTGCTGTCTAAAAAACTAGATGATGGTTTTCTTGGTGTTTTGATGTGCCTGCTTTATCTTCTTCAAGACAAGCAAGGTGTAGCGTTTTTCCTTCAGTTGTGTGCTATACTAGACTTTGGGTTGTATTTGGCGTGCTTTTTTAGTTTATTTTAAGAAAGTTCTCATTATTTTATAAGTTTCTTGTAAGTAATTCTCCAGAAATATAAGTAAGCAGCATAATAAACTATCAATTTTTAGCGCGTCGTCTGAAATACAGCATCAGCAATAGACCAACAAGTAAAATTGCAGAAGCAATGCCCAAGAAGTATAAAGAAACACCAGTATTTGCAACTTTGTGACTTCCACTTGCATCTACATCCGTTTTAGATCTAGGTGTTGGTAAATCAGTAGAAGTTGACGGACTTGGATTTGGAGGCGTTGGAGAAATCGTTGGCTGGCTAGTTGGTTCATCTGTTGGAGTTGGAGTTGGCTCAGACACTGGCTCAAAATCGTACGTTACTACTATATGCCCCAAGGAATTTGGCTGCACAAGCAATGAACGTTTTTCAGGATTTATAATAGCACCATTTAGAGCAACCACATTACCATCTTCATCTGGAGTTCCAAATGAAGTTATTTTTTGACCATCAACAATATATTCAACTTTTTGGGTCACATTGTAGTTGGATTTAGCAGTTGTAGAAGTTTCAGGAATATTACAACCAACGAAATTGAAACTATGCGCAATATCGGTTGTGAGACTAGAAGTTGCTTGTGAAAGCTCTAATTCTTGGTTTTCAAGATCTAGACGACCTGGAGCACCATATTTACAATTGTATTTAAGTTTCGGATATGCTTCAACTCCTTTAAGGTCTCCAGTTGCTTTTAATTCAACATCAGCAACTGCAGCCAAATCAACTGCAGATTCTAGCACAATCTTATAGTCTCCTCCAAGCGCAAACTGTTCGCCAATGCGATATGGCTGATTACCAACAGTCGTTGCACGCCTTGGATCCTCCCAGATGTATCCTTCTGGAGGCGTTCCAAAATCTGGTGGAGTATCACCATCTGCCAATACATTCATACCACTTTTTCTAGTAGAAATTCCTTGAGAACCCGCAGATTCAGGAGTAACTTCAGGAGCAGGAACAGGAACAAGTTTTGAATACCAAACATCAGTTGCTTCCATTGCAAATTTATAAGGCTCAGCGTTCAAAGAGGTTGGACTTAAGAAACTAGACTCAACTTGGCATGTAATTCCAGCTTTGATATCCTTAATTTCTTGTGTCTGAGAGACTTCAGCGTCAATATCAGGTGTTTCTAACTCTCCATTTATGTCATCTTGTATCATCTTTTCTGCAGAATCGCAAGTATACTCTGCTTTTCTACCTGATAGAGAGTTAATCTGCGCTTTAAGAGCATCTCTTGTAAGACCACTTCCAGAAGTATCATCTAAAATTTGCTGCAAACGAGTGCCAACTACTGGTTTTTTAACTTCAACATCAAGTTTGCTGACAGTACTAACGTTGATTTGTGCTTTTAGAAGAATTACAGACTCTTCACTTGCTATAAATTCCACAGTAGCCTTATTATCTACATCTGGAATAACTGTTAAACTAGCAACAGACTCGCCATCTGCATTTAGTAAAACATCATCTGCAGGCGTGTTTACATAACTAGATCCAGGATCCTTGAAGGCCGTAATCGCAGCACTATATACATGTGTGGTATTTTGCTGCCCAAAATCAAGCGTAAAGCTGCATTTTTGAGTACCTATAACAACACCGTTAAACACATTGGCAGTTGTTGTGCCTTCTGGTGCATTACTACCTAAAGTAGGACCAACAGAAATTCCAACTGCAGGATTATTTGCATCTGACACACAAGAAATAGCAGATGAAATATCATTTAGGCGCTGCGGGTTTGTAGTATAATTAAACGAACTAGCAAGATTTATTCCAACTGAGGTCCATAATCGCGAATCTAAAAGAAATATTGCTGTATAATTATCGTCAGTATTTACTACTTCACTTGGTCTATTTGCAGTTTCTTCGTTGTCGTTGGAGAAATATAGAGTATATGGAGAATTGTTGACCTTATATTCTCTTGGTGCATAAGTATTTGTAAACGTGATTTTATTGCTACTTCCTACAAAATCCTTCTTTTTTAATGTTGCTAGATGACTTCCACCAACTGCACTAGTTAAATCATCTGCACCTCCAGAAAGCAAACTTGAACTACCCTGTTTAACCGCAAATTTAGCACTTTCAATTGCAGTTTCATTAGCATCTACCGCCTTTGCATCAACGGTGAATATTTTTGCAGTTTCAGTAAGAACAACTTTAAGAAGTGCATTAGATACTCCTGGTTCATAAGCAGTATATGTCATTGAAGGGTCTGATTCGTTTGAATTATTTACCGCAGAAACAGTTCCACTAGAAATTAAGAACTTTACATTTTTTGTTGAAGCATCTGTTTTGTTATAGAACTTTATGGAATCTCCATCTATATAAATATATTTATTTGCAGTTGTATATTTTTCTATTCTAGCACCAGTTAACGCAACACTACTGCAACTACCAATAGAGTCGCAATCACTTATATTAGGAGAATTTGGTAAAGAACTTGCACCTGTTTTGGGCTGCCCGTCTTGAATATCATCAGCATCATATATTGAAGACACAAGATTAAAGAGTGGGTGCAATTTGAAAGTAACTGTAATTTCTGGAATGCTGCCAGTGGTACTCGTAGACAATTCTACATCTGGCGATTCACTGTTGCAGTTCGCGCCTGTAAAGCTTGGAGAAATATCCTCAAATGGCTGCGAAACATCTTGGAGTGCGTAGGAAATTTGGCAGTCTGATTTATCAAATGCTGCTGGCGTAAGAGTATTGCTAATTTGGATATTATCACCATTTTGTATAAGTTCTACAGTTTGCCCATCACCAGATGAACTTGTAGAAATTGTACCACTGCTGTTTGTTGCAACATAACTCGCGCCACTTGTAATTGCATTTCCAGTTATTGAATCAACTGCTTTTATCTTCAACTTGTAATTTCCATCAAAAGCCATAGGCAAAACTAGTAGATTCGTCACAGGGTTAAATGCATATTCCTCAGTTGTGCTAAAATCTTCAGTATTACTGCTCGCTTTCAAAACTTTACCATCATCATCTTCTCGAACCACACTAAGTCCAACTTCATCAAATGTAATGCTCATTGGGTGCAAACTCAAACTATTATAAGCACCACCTGGAGCTTGAACACTTTTCACTTGCGTCTTAGCGTTAGGCTTTTTCTTACGGTTCTTGTCAATATCATCTGCAGCAATTCCTTGAGTTGTTGTCACTGTTTCTTCTTGGTTTTCTCCAATAAGAGTGAACTTTGCATCGTCCGTTGGAATTATTACACCACTTAAAGCATCTACAGCTTCCACTTTCAGCTTCCACTTAGGAACTAGTGCAAATGTAACTATAAGCGTTTTCGCGCTAAAATCATAAGTTGTATATATCTGGTTGTCGTCATCATTGTTATTGATTGATGCCTTTACTAGCTGTTTGGTGCTATTGTAAAAGTCATTATCATATTGAATTGAAATATCGGCAGTATTCAAAGCATATCCAGTTAGAGGGGTTGTAGTCATATTAAGAGGACCATTTTGAGAGACAAGTGAAATAAGAGGAAGTTCCAAGTCGTTATTTTCACCACCTGGAAGAAGTGTCTTCACATCATCTTCTAGTACTTTACTTGGTGTAAATGCATCTTGCGCGCGGAATTTAATATGCACAATTGGAGAAACAAGATATGTCACAGTAATAGTATTTGTTTCAGAACTCCAACTACTGCTAAAATCACCACTACCTGTTGTTTTAGTAACATCAACTTCATTTGTGCCAGTATTCCATTTGAGGTTTAATTCAGCATCATTAGTAGAATAACCGTTGAGCGTGCCTCTTGCAGCCAAAACAACTCCATTAACTTGCGAAGAAAAAGACACTTGCGGTAAATTAGCATCAGCTGGTAAATATTCTTTTGGAACTTCAGATGTAATATCTCGATTTGTAGGAGTTTCACCTACTTTGAAGTGCAGATTAACACGCTTCTGGGGCATATAGAAAACAAACTCTGGATTAAGAGCATCCCCATTCACCACTAGCGACTCTGGAGTAACTGTACTTCCATACTTGTCTGGAATTATTGCACTTTCAAGAAGTCCATCAACAGGATTAAAGTACACTGAAAGTTTGCTGAGAGTTTTAATATAACCAGCTGGCGCACTATCAATTTGTGCTATTAGTGCATGTTCTGCTCCAATATAATCTTTTTGTTTAAGACTAGAACCTGTAATTGCATCTGAGCTCAAAGTATATGTAGTATCTGAAATCACATCACACTGGGATAAAGATGTATCATAGTCGCAGGCCTTATAACTTGGTGTAAATGTTTTAGCAGTTTCTAAAATAGTAACAGTTAACTTCATATTTGCATTACTTTGCGCGCCTGGATTTGCAGGAGTAATTGTTGAAGATATACCATCTTTTGGATTTACTTGTGTTGCTAAATAACCAGCACTATAACTGAACTTGAATGCACCATCAAATGTAGTATCATTTGAGTAGAATAATGCTGGTGTTTGTATTTTCAGGTTGTTTAAAGCTAGATAACCGTCAGCAACTTGTAAAGCATCAAGTGCAATATTATTCAACCCATCTGTACTTGTAGCAAATGTCGTCTTGCTGGTTAAATCTACTTCATCTGTTTGTCCAAAATCTCCAGTTGCCTTAAGCTCAACATCTAAAAGTGGAGTAATATAAAACTTCACATTAACTCTAGGCCTTTGTGGATCAGTTCCATCAAGAGTATAAGAAGTGGATGGCAAATTACCAGAACTAACATCTGGAATCAACTCATAAGTTTGTACACCAGTTTCTGAAATTGTGAATTTTGCAATTCTGTCATCTTTTTTATAACCACTAACTGCTTTAGTATTTACCAGATCAATTGCATCACCTAGTGTGAACTCTACTGGTTTTTCATATACAACACCATTTTCATCTGTTGCAAAATCAATTGAATGCACATTTATTTGTGAACCAGATGTTTCAACTTTTTGCTTTGTCACTGAATCGTAAAATTCAACCGTTAGATCAAGTGTTGATGCATATTCACGATGAGCAAAATATACAATAGATAGTGTGCTGGTTGTCTTATTGTAGTCATATTTATAGTCATTACTATTACTAGATACTTTTGGAGTAACAACTGGCTGTAGTTTATCATTTTCAGGAGAAATTTGCTTAGACTTCAAATTCAAAACAATATTTTCAAGACTGTATCCATCAACTTGACCAGTTGGAGATTGTATTTCAAGTGTATCAGCTTCATAATCGCGCAATAAAAGTGGACTTGCTCCAATAGTTGGCAAAGTATACCCAGTTAAATTAGCACCATCTTCTAGTCCCTTGACTGTATAGTTAATTGTAAAAACTGGTTCAGCAAAAAATTCTAGGTTGAAAGTATCACCATCAAAAAGAGTGCCTGCATCTTTTCCATTTACTAGTGGTTTTCCAGATGCTGAATCAAAGCCAACTGAATATTTTGTACTTGATGTTTTATAACCAGAAGGAACTGCAATATTGGTAAAATTCAGCGGATTTAACGCATTGGTAGTTGCAAAGTCATAAGTAGAAATCTTGTTGAAGTTAAGAGAATCTAGATCGCTTATTTCTCCATCTGTGCATACTAATTCACGCTCTCCGCAACTAATAGCAAACTTTACATCATCTGTTAATTTAAGCCCACTATATGCATCTTTTAAGGTAACTTTAACCTTAAAAGTAGATGGATGAATGTTGAAGACTACTTTTAACCTGTTGGTGCCTTCATCCCAGGAAACTGATCCTTCATTTTCTGGTGTTGACTGATTTGTAGACTCATGAATTGTAGAAGCACTATCATTTGTTGCATCAAAACGAACCCCCAATTTTGCTGATGATTTGAAAAAGTTGATGGGTACATTTTCATTTGTTGCTATAAACGAGCCAGTAGAGTAGTTAATCTTCTTAAATCCGTCAAATTGTAGTGTTTTACTATGCTCATCACCAGTAAGAGTTCCGCCATGATTTGTACCAGTTCCATATTGATCTGTTTTTGATCCGCCGAATAAATATGTGCAGTTTTCTGTCAACTTGAAGGATTGCGAATCTGCATCAACGCATTCAACATCAACGCCAAAAGTTTCAGGTGTTGCTGCAAATTGTACAGTAACTTGTGCAGGTCCAGAATGAACCGTATGCGGCACTAGAGAAACTGATTCGTGTGAAACAACTGATCCAGTATCTGGAACAAGTGAAGAGCCGTCACTGCTGAAGTGGAATTTGAAAACAGTATCAGACTTTGTATATAGTGGTGATGTTTCAACATGCTGCGCCTCAATTGCATCTGATCCCAATGCAGATGATATTGTGCCAGCATCCTTATTTACACTGTATATTTGAGGTGCGTCAATAACTCCACCAGTATCAATGCTCACAAGTCTAGTATGCACAATAAATAGTGGTTCGGCAAAGAACTTGACCGTTAATTTATTCAAAGTGCTGTCAAAACTTGTTTCAATTCCAGAATTAACATCATCATCAATTTTTTCAAGACTAGCAACGCCATCTTCATCAAAAGAAACGTTGACTTTTCCGCCCGTTCTCCACTCATATCCATTAGGGTTAGTTCCATGTGAAATTGTATATGGTGTTAATGACTTTGAAGCAGATTTATTTTGTGCACCAGATATACCAGCACTATATTCACTAGTTCCTATACTAATCTGATATGTGTCCGCAATAGGTTCACTTGTTAAAGCATTGACAGCCAATACATCAATTGTATATTCTTGAGCAGTAAGTATATACTTCAAAGTCAAGGTTTGTGTTTCTAAATCCCAAGATTGCATCCATGTGGTATTTTCGCCACCATTATCACTAGAGACAACAGGACTTCCAGATGCATAATTCAGATGAACAGAAAGACCTGCATCACTTTTAGTGTAGAACTCACTGGGAGATGCTGAATTTGTGAACACTCCGAGTTTGTTACTATCTCCCAGAATGCTTCTTCTAGTCACAGAAAGTGGTAGATCGCTATCGTCATATTCAACTGAACTTTTTGCAAATTTTCCACCAGAAATTTCAGATCCTTGTGTATTTGCATTAACTAGCCTAATCGTGAATTTTGTATCAAAAAGCTGGTAGACAAAAGTAAACTTCTTATTAGATTCATTCCAAGAAACTATATTTTGCCCTTGTGCAGTTTGCCCTAATTGAGAAAGTTCATCAACAGTGTATCCATCAACTTTTATTTCACCTACTAGTGCGATGTTGAACGTATGACTTAGTGCACTTGTATTATAAAGTGGTAGATCAGATTGTGGAGTTTCGTTACTAACACTATATTGTCCATCAACAAGCAATCTACTAGCAGTTTTTGAACTCTCACCAACAGATTGAGTACCGTCTTGAGAGCCATTTAGTCCAGAAATCTTGTGCTTTAATTTTTCTGCATCTACAGTAGGTAATAAATTGCCATCTTTATCTACAGTTTTAACTTCAATGCTAAAAATTGGTTCAGCAATATAAACAAGATTCAGTTTTTGCTGCTCAGTATCCCACTCAAAGGCAAAATGATGAGGATCTGGAACTTTTTCATCAACAGTTACAGTGGGATTTCCGCCAGTAGAAAATTTAACATCATATTTCTGTTTTGGAACCTCATAATTAGCTAGATTTTGGCAACTTTCAGATGGAGAAAATTCCGAACTATCAGTTTTTGCCAGATTTTCAATATCTTGAGTACACCCACTAATTGGTTCTTGTTTTACACGATCAAAAAGTCCAATACTGACCGAATAGATAGGAGTAAACGCAAACACAAACTCAAAAGTTCCTGCATCATATTTTCTACTATCCCCTGTTGACAATTGCCCGACAAAGGCGTTATTTGTAAAACTATATGAAGCAGATGCAGTGCGAGACCTGTAGTTTGAAGGAGTCTGAATATTTGCAGATACTTGATAATTACCAGAAACAACAGGGAAATGCTGATTATTAAACTCTACTGCATTTTCAGCAATCTTGAAGGTTTTTGAAGCACCTTGTATTTCTTGATGATTAAGTGCATCAACAGCTTTAATCTTGACATCATAAACCTTGTTAACCTTGTACTTGAAGGTAATTGTGCGAGTTGAAGAATCGTAAGAATATGCAGAAGATTCAGCATCAATAGCACTAGGAAGATTACATCTAGCATAATTATCTTCTAACTCACCAGATCCTTCACTACACACTTTTACCTGAGGAGTTCCATGATTGTAGTCAAATAAATAAACAGGTGCTTTTTCAATACTACCAGGAACTACCGCATCACTTGCAGTTTTTGAACCAGTGAATGCATAACTTTGGCTCAAAGAAGTCGGTCTAATCTGCAGTGCACTTTCAAACCCAGAAGATTCAATATCTAGTGGACTAAATGCATATTCTCCAGTTTCAGTATTTGTTGCAGAACTTTGCGAGTCAGTTGAATCTAAAGCACTAAATTCAGTATCAGTTGTAATTTTTTCATCAGTTCTGCCGTCTAATACATCAACTTTTATATTAACACTAGGAGTTACTTCAAAAGGCAGGACAATTAGCGGACAAGTACCTTGGCAACCTCCATTTTGCACTTTTTGATATGCATTTGCATGTCCAGAAGTAGAATCATCAAAGAAAAGAGCATCAGATCCTTGATGACGAACCTCAATAGCTGATCCATTATTGGTGATAATATACGGACTTGTGGTATTTGTGAAGCCAGTTTGCACGGTTTTTAGCGAAATAGTTGCACTTTCATTGAACGCCTGTTTTTCCTTAAGAATTGCTAAAGAACCGTTTGTTTTTGAAACTGATGTAGAATTAACCTGATATGAAACTGGGAAAGTAACTGCTGATTGTCCAATATGCCCTTTTTCATAAACTGCAGCTTGAATCTCCATATATGGCATATATGTAGCAGTAATATTTAGAGTCTGTGATGTAGAATCCCATGAAGATGACACTAAAGAACTAGCAACTAGCTCTGGAGACGAACTGTTTGAGGATATCTTGCTAAATGCAAATTCAATATCTCCAGGTGAAGTTAAACCAGGAACCTCAGATGGCAAGATCTTTACAACTTCTTCACTCTTCTTGACATTTTCCTTGAGCACATTAGGAACACTTGGGATATCTTGACCAGTAACACCATTAACATACTTAATCTCGTAGTTAAAAGTTGGATCTACTTCAAAGTCAAGCACAATAGTGTCATTATCAATAAGCTCAAGAACTTGATTATTACTAAGTCCGTCAATTGAAACAAGTGCATCATTTTCTTGTGGATAATGAATTGTCCAGATGCGTTTAACTGGTGTATTTTGATAATGCAGTGGAGACTTTTCAGTATCAAGCTCAATACTGTATTTGCAATAACGGTCTAAAGTCAGAGCAGAAAGTGCGGCAAAATTATAAGAAGTCGTTTCAGTATCTGTACAAATTGCCCCAACGCGCGCAGGTCCAAGTGGTTTCACTACCAGATAAGATTGCAAATCTGGAGAAATCTGCTCTTTAGTCAAGCTATTATACAACTTTGGAAGAATATTAAATGTAGTTAAATCAACAGAACTTAGGCGTATTTTAATGAAGGTTATCTTATTTTCTAAATTAGCAAGTTTCGCAGATTCTCTAACTGCTTGAGCATCAAACACCTCCCATGGCTTGCTTTGTAGTAATTCTTGAACTGTATTTACTGCGTCCATATTAACAGTCACAAGCTTAACATATGGCTTGATTTTATTTATAGCATCATCGGTGCTTTCTGCTGACAAAGTTCGCATTTTCTGCGTGAGCGGTTCTACTTTTGCGGTAACTTCTGGTCTATCAGCTATGCTTGTACACTCAATAGATTCTTTAGAAGTTCTAAAAGTTGCTAAAACATCAGTCATATAGTGTTGAGAGAGCGGATTAAGCACATCTTCTACACTATTTTTACCAGATACAGTTTCTTGCGCAGTTGCATCACATTCATATGAAACATGATCTGCAATATCTATCAGGCTCTGAATTGGCTGCGCAATATCAGCATCAACTTCTACATGCATATTATACTGCATTTGATTTACTGGCTCATAATAGAAGTCGCAAACTACATCAGGAGAAATATCACCCTCTGCATTGTCAAATGTATTCATAACCGCGATGACTAAATCATTACCATCAACAGTTTTTAGACTAGAAATAGAGTTGGATAAAGGAGTAGTTGTATAGCGACTTGGATCTGCATACATGGAAGAATCTGCAAATTTACACACTGGTATCTGATTTTTTGCTCGCCTATAAAAGTCAGAATTTATTGTATCGCGGATTATATAGACAGATCCGTCAATTGGCAGATTTTTGAGTTCCCCTTTAGCATCAACAGCAGATGCAACAAGCTTATCATAACTAGTAGCACCCAGTTTTTGAGCAGAAAAACGCCGTATATCAGCAGAAGTAATATCATTATTAGTAGCTGCATCAAAGGTAGAATCCACATTTTGAACTTCATAATCAAATTTTGGATTTTGAGAACTTGGTATTAAATCATCAACATTTGCGCGTATTGTAAGAGTACCTTTTTGCACACTCTTGGTGAAGAAATAGCAGTTAAGATTGTTAGACAAAACAGAAACTGCACCTTTAGACCTGAACTTAAGAGTCTGAGTATCTCCAACTTGATAAAACGAAGTATCTAACTTTGCATCTTGTTCTCCTGTAACAGTACAATAAGGAATTTCATGCAAATTATCAAATTGCCAAGAAGTTGTATTAGTTTCTTTTGGAAGAGTCATAGAAATTTCAATCATATCACCATTGACTGTTGTGTACGAAACTCGTGAATTATCAATTGTATACAAATTCTGACTTGGACTAACTTGTATCCATCCATCTTGCGTTTTATCATCTAAAATAATTTCTGAATCTGACATATTATGTGGTATTTTTTGCATACCAACTTGCATAGTTCCAGATCCAGGACCATCAGTAACCAAGTGAATTCCTAGCTGGTTGTTTGCAATTGGGGTATTTAGATATGTACACTCAAAGTTCTGATTTGAAATAGTGAAATTCAACTGAGTTTTTTCATCATCTGCAAGTACACTAGAATTGTATAAATACTTCTCCTGACACTCAACTTTTGGTTTATCCCAAGACTTCCCTATACCATTGGACTCATTTCCTAATACAACACTATATTGCCCTTCAGGAAGATAAAAAGATGCAGTTGCAAACTTCTTATCAGGAGTAAGCTTATATGACAAACTAGAATCTTTTAACTTAACTGAATCATCAAGAGTTACTGATATTGCTGAAGATAAAATATTGCCAATATAATCAAAAGTTTTAGTAGCATTAATGTTATGCTCAAGATCAATACCTGTATTCAGCGTGAACTTTGCAGCATTCTTAGATCCAGTAACTACGTAATAATAACAGTAGATATGTTTACTTCCATTTGCAAAGCGTATATCCTCCACATTGTCGCCTCCGCTGTTATCTAAACCACATCTAAGTGTTGCAAATTGTTGATTATCCATAAGTGGTTTCTCTGGAGTTCCTGCTTGTATATACAATTTACCAGATTGCAATGCATTTATCTGACTTGGCTGGATATTCACAGTTTTAGCGCCTTTTAAGAATCCGCGATCTGCTTGATATATACCGTTATCTGCAAAATACAGGTCATTATCAACGGTTCTTTGAACATTTATATTATTCATATCTGCCACTTCAGACCCAAGAACTGTAGAAAGATACTTATTGTCAAAATTGTCATCTCTTTGAGTGCCAAAAGTAAAAGGAACTCCCGAAAGTGCAGTACAATTGCCATCTTGATCTGGAGTTGAATCTTCAATATCTGGAGAAACTGATGAATTTGCATGCTCACTTAAGTATTTTGTGCCAAGAGTTAACGGCGTTAAGCTCTGAGACTTAGTGTGATTTCGGTTCTTGCTAATATCATCAAAAGACTCGCATTTCCTTGCCACAAACGTCAATGATGGAAAACTTGTCTGGATTTCAGGCTTAATATACGAGTTTTTAACAACTACTTCAACTGCCTCTCCTGGTTTTACAGTAAATTCTGAGTTAATTGAAGGCAATATTTTAGGTTCTTCTCCACTAATTTTAAGCATCACTTCGGAGTTCACAACATATCCACCTATAAAACCTGTTGCAACTTGATTCAATTTACAATTTACACCATCAATTGAAGTTCCAAGCCTTAGAGACTGCGTTTGCAACTGAGGAAGAACTGACAGGCGCAATTTAGGATCTCCATTTACAAGTGCGGTCTCAAATTTGGTATCAGTGGCTGCATATAAAGTTCCTTGCGTGCAACTAACATCAATATTAGAATTACCACTACGTATATCCTTATTTGGAGAAGTTTCATTTGTTATTTTAAGAGAACCATTCTTAACAAAAGTGGCGTTAATTTGACAACTAATCTTACCAGGATATACAGCACTTGAGAATGCCAAATCATATGTAGAACCACCAGATATATCATCACTGTCAACTTTTGATACAGCAGTATTTCCTTTATTGCTCCCCTCATATGTGCAAACTGGAGATTCTAGCATCCAACTTCCACCATCAGTTTTCTGCGGAAGTGAAACTGCAAGCCTATATTTTGTCTTCTGCGGTAAATTCTTCCACTCCCCTAAAGTCTGGGTATACTCTAGTGCATCCATTGGCTCCATTTTTGCAGAAGAATCACCAGATCCAAGTGTTGCAACACCTTTCCATGAACCTTGAACACCATCTGCAGTTAAAACATAGTTAAAATCAGCATCTTCATGCGGTCCGTTGATATTCTGGGTGATTTCCATCTCGTTTTTCGTTGAGTATGTATTGTCAAAATCGCACTTCACAGTGTAGTTGTAGTTATACTTATTGCCCGATTTAGTGCCAGACAGTTTAAGGCGAACCTGCTGTTTTTCAGGTGCCAGATCTACTGCAATATCATTTCCAGTAATCAAGCTGTTAGTGGCAGTATCGTAGCATTTTGCACTGTTGAGTTCCCATTTTGCAAAAGAAGCAGGTGTAGGTGAGGTCTGAGTAATAAATGCATACAATGTTGAAGAAGTCTGATTACTTGCAGTTACTTTCACTTCACTTGAAGATGCTGCTAAAACTCCGTCGGTCGTATTGCTAATCGTTGTATTTGCTACTTCTGTAGAACTTGTGCCATTTTCCTTAGTAGAATATTTAACATTGTAGCTGAAATTGCCAGTTCCGCTATGTGTTACATTTGTTATCTTCTTGGCATTGCTATCTGCTGCTGAGCCAGAACCAGAAGTATTAGTATCATATGCACATGTGATCACTTGATTATTCAGGCGAGGCACAACTGTTGTAACTGTATATCCATTGATTGTTTCATAACGAATATCAAATGGCGTACTACCTTCAGATTCACAAATCAACTTCTTGTTGCTCTTATCATCAGGTGCAAAATACCAATCCTGATTTATGTCTTTATTGAAAGTTTTTTCGCTATTAAATGTTTGTTCAGGATAAGCAGAATTTATTTTACCAGCTACAGTTCCAAACATAATATTTGTGCGAACACTTGTGCCACTCGGCTTAACGATGATTTTAGCGTTTGTTGGTTGTTTTGCAACAGCATAATAATAGCAATAAGCATGCTGTTTGGTCTTAGCTGTATAGCTATATCCTTCAATATTGTCACTATTGGCCTCATCTAGTGAGCAACGTAGATTCGCAAAAGTATAAGAGTTAATACCACTTCCGTCCATTTGTTTTTCATCTATAGTTGGCAAACCAATATTATTCCAACCGCCATTAACCCTAAACCTCTGTGAATTACCTAAGACATTGATGTTGTTAGTACCAGCAGGAATTTTAAACGTTACTGCTCCAGGAATAGCTTTTGCAGTGCTTACTTTGCCAGTTGTATCATATTCAAAATCCCAAGGTTTAGTTTGAAGCAGTTCTTTGTCAATGTTTGCATTTCCAGTGCTTCCAGTAGAGTTAGTTAACGGAGTTTCAACTAGCGAAAGCTTATTAAATTCAGAATCTTTTCGGCTATTCCAGCCATCGTTCACTCCTTTACCAACATCAAATTGCATGCCCACTAATGGCTTGCAGTGATCATCTGGATTCGTATTTGGTTTGCTCTTGTCATAAATAACAGTTGGTCTAAGTCCACCGTATAAATCCTCATTAGCTGGCACAACTTCTACCTTACCAGTTCCACCCGCGCTGTCGTGATAATTGACACCAACATCTGAACCATATTCAGTGTCAGAAGACCGATTTGTATTAGCCATTACCCATTTATAGTCTTCACAAACTCTTGCAACCAAAGTTACCGTATAATCAGTTGCTAAATATGTTGTTGGTTTTTTATACTGCCTTAGAGAAATATCAGAAACCCCAGTTTGACCCAAAGTATCTGTAAACTGAACTCTGGCAGTTCTCAAAATACCTTCAGCACTTGTTGGCTCTGTAGCAGATGTGGATAATTTCAATGTAATGGTATTATCTTTTAGCGTTGAAGTTATTGCAGAATCAGAATTTAGCACTTTCATGCTATCAATTTTACTAGATGTTCTTGGATCTAGCGTAAAAGTGTGCTGATTTGCAGGTTCTGCTATTAAAGTTGAAGTAGCTGAACTGTTGATGACTGCAAATTCTTGAGAAACAGAAGTTGGAGGACGCACAATGTTGACCTTTTTGGTGATATCAATGTCTCCAGTTCCAGCAACTGCAATTGTTGAACGATATTTGAAGTGGAGAGTTAACGAGATAGAAAGTTCATCATCTGCAAAATTGAATGATGATGCATCAATATAAATGTCCTTTTTACTAGCTTGTAGAGTTATTCCAACTGGCTGGTTATCAAAGTGTGCACTTTCAGGAACAATTTCAAATGCACTTGAACTATAAGTATTCTTTTCAATTACTCGCTTGTCAAGATTATCTGAAGTTGCTTGAGATGGAACCCAAATCTCTGAACCTCCATTTATATCTACAACCTCAGTGGAAATGGATGCTGTTTTCCCTAGTGATGATGTCACAATAAATTCCAACTTCTTGCCCATCAAGTCTTGTGTTATTTTAAGGTCAAGTTTTCCGTTGCAATTTGCTTGTTCAAGCTTAGATCCACCGTCGAATGCCCATTTACATATATATGTCTGACTACCAGTCAACGAGGAGACAAAAGTACCATGCAGAATTTCACCAACAGTTGGAAAGCCGTTAATACCTGCTCGAAGTTCACCAGATTCAACTGCTTGTTTTGGTTCTTCTACAAAAGTTCCAGGACTAACGTTTCCAACTCCTGCATTACCTTCAGAAACGTCTCCCCATGCAAAATAATCACCATCTACATTTACTCCAAAATAGGTAGATGAACCATTATGAATATTCTGCCCAACCGACAACCAGCGATTTTGAACACCGTTTAGCCCTGAAGAAGTAACTTCGCTAATTGCTCCATCTTTGAAGTTGTAAGCAAATCCATAGTTAGTTAATGCCATGAAATCATTCTTTGAACCTGATGTTATCTGGATAAACTTGTGTAACTGGGCATCTGCTCCAAATTCATTCTGTGGATTATACTCCGCAAGTTTAGCGTTCAACATTTCTAAACCACTACTTGATAAAACTCCTGCATTTGTTATATTTGCAGTCTCAATTTTACCATAACCACCAGCATCTGCTCTAGTTGCAAAGAGGTAATCCTTTCCACAACTAATAGATGAGTATGCTTTATCATCAGATGACAGTTGATAAATTTCTTCTTGAGTTTGCCCATATAGACCCCATAAATATATCTTTGAGCCAAATATTACCGCGTAGTAATTTTCAGCAGAACAAAATTCGCCAGTAAAATTATTATCATGAAGTGGGAACTTGTCAACAATATCTGCCGTTGGATCTACACCTAGCACATTCACACTATCTCCTAAAACGTGCTGGTCGGATATGGACATAGGCTTAAATGTCGCATGCTCAGGTACTTGTGGCTCATTTCCACAACGGTATAATAATCCATCTTCTCCCTCTAATATTGTTCTATCCGTAGATGCAGCAATACTTTTGAACTTCATTACAGAGCCATATTCATCAGATACTACTACTTTTGTTGGAGTCATAGCAGAAACAGTTGATTGCCCAAGACATAACGCACCAAGACTGCTAGTTCCCCATGTGTAAACATCACCAGATTCGGTCAACGCAACAGAATGTGTATCTCCTGTAGCGATTTTTGTAACCGAGCTCAAATTGGGCACAAGTCCAAGTAAAGCACCATCATTATTTGCAGTAATATCTCTTCCAAGTCTTCCATCTGTGTTGTTATTGCCTGTTGAATAAACTGTCTTGTAGTTTGAAAGTGCAAGTGTATGAGTGCTAGATGAAACCGCATCTGTAAACTTTATTGGTTCAAGCACGATTATATTACGATCTGGATTGTTTGCGCTAGCGATCTTTTTGCCAACATCAGCAGATGCTTTTATATTGCCAACAGTTATATTTGAGTACTTATCTTCTGGAAGCCATATCACGCCTGAATTTCCCGCAAGTTCAGTAGTAAGTGCAGCAATTTCGTAGTTATCAAACATCTCGGATGAATATTGTTTGCCGCCCCTGATATTGATAGATATTTTTTGTGAAGCAATATCAAGTGGTGCATAAACTGGATAAATGGACACACCAGAACGTACAGGCTTAGTTAAACTTGACAATCTCAAAGTATCGGGAATAAGCACATTTGCATTTTCTATATTGAATTTACTTAGTTGTCCAACAACATCTAAAACAGCTTTACCAGAAGTAAACGTAACTTCCGAAGTCTCAGAAGAATTTGCAGTACTTGTGTTTATTGATGTGTGAATTACCCCAGTTCCAGAAAACTTCAAGATATTTTTATTCACAAGGTTCAAATTAGCAATAGTGTTAATATCAGATCCCCCAGTAAGTGCTGAGAAAGAAACTCTAGCACCATTTAGCGATGCATTTTCAGCGGAGAACTTATCCAGCTCAAGTTTCAAATCTGCATCATCTGAACCCAGTCCGTTGGAATCTATCTGTAAATCAACTGGTATATTTGCAGAGTTTTGCAACTTCAAGCGTGTATTTAAGGGAAAACTCTCCATTTCTGGTGCCTGAAAAGATTGACCTGTTTGAATCTGGTATATGCCCTTATTTACATCAACTATTATATTGAGCGTAGTACTCGCTATTACAGCCCTATCACTAACATCTATTACTGCAGGATTAGTTGAAGCAAACTCTGGTTTAAGCACCCAATTTCCTGCAATTTTGACAGATGATGCAACTTTCAACACTTTATCATCAACAACTTTTCCAGATTCGTTGTATATCTTCCAGCCTGCAAAAATAAATCCAGGACGTCTAGGAGTAGTAGCTAAATTACCTGCAAATGGAAAAATTGCATTATCAAGATCTGGCAAAATTAATGTGTCCTTATCATCTGCTGGATCTGTTATATCATTTTGAGTATATCCATGTGGATCGTCTACTGCTCCATTAAAACCAACTCTAACTCCTGCAAAATTATAGGCAATATGAAATACAGGACCTAGTTTTGAGATATAAGAGGGAATTGGAGAATTTTGCCCAAAACCAGGTAGTTTATTTTGAGTAGTAGTCCAATATGTTTCTGTCAAAAAGTCTGCAAAATAGTTGGTATTTTTCAAATCCTGATAACTTGGAGTATCTGCATAAAACTTCTCGCTCAAAGAAAACGCGCTAGAATCCACTTCAACTCCATTTCCAAACTGCGAAAGTGTAGTTGTCAAATTTTCAGATGTTGGTGAAATCGTTGAGTAGCTTAAACTAACAGATGTTTGCGGATCTGGCGCAACCGAAGATATTCCGATGAAACCAGAAACATTAGAGCCTAGAACATTTGACTTGCTGTGGATTGTGCCAGTTGTGTATGCGTTTGCAATTTCAAGACCGCTAGAATGACCTGCAAATGCACCAATATTATTTGTAGCTGAATTTATATCAACATTTGTTAATGCAATGCCTGAAATATGCGATATTCTATCAGCTGGAGCAATAATCTGACCAAATAGACCAATATTTTCATATTCATTTCCTGTAATTTTCATATTGTCAATTATTTTACCATTACCTATGAAATTGCCGCTAAAAGCAGGTGTATTTTCATTGATGCCTCCAATTGGTATCCACTTTTCATGAAGCATATCAATATTAGATGTTAATTTATAACTACTAGATGCAAAATGATCAGAATAATTACAGTTATTGACAAAATCTCGCATCTGTTTTAAATCATCAAAACTACCAATTTCATACGGTTCATCTGGAGTTCCAATGCCTTCCCAATCGTATACAATAGCATTTGGTACCATATTTTTACCAGTAACAGTCACATTTTGTTTAAGACCGTTTGGCACATGAAGTATCAATTTACCAGCATTTTGCACGGTGAAGAAATCAGAACTATAATTATCTGCAATATTGTGTGACAGCAGTGAACGCCCAGCTGGAATTTTCAAAAGTGCACCATTAAAGAAACTAGGGATAAGATCAGACTGGGTAAGATCTCTCTTAAGAGTTACATCACCAGCAATTAAGGAGTATCTGTTTGAATCATGACTTGGATACGTGTAAATTCCACGCGATGGGTATGGAACCTGATAAAGATCATAGAGAGAAGAAGCAGTTACTTGAATATCACCATCAAACTGCGTATAATCAGAACTATTAAAAGCATCAATATCTATTGCTCCAGCGCCCTTAAATTTAACATAAGGAGCATCAAAATCTGCTACAGATGAATCACCAGATAAAACAACATCTTGCAGAAGATCAGAATTAGTATTCAATGCCTTCACGCCTGTGAACTTGGCATCTTCTAGGGTTATTTTTCCGCAAGTGTCCCTGCACTCTAGTTCAATTTTTGCTACTTCAGAGCCATCAAATGTATCAACTCCACCCTTTATCTTCAAGTCGGTAATTCCAGATATATGAAGTATGCCATCTTCGTAATACCAGCCATAACCGTTGTTGATATTTCCAAGTTCATCAATTGCACCAGTTGGATTAACCATCACAGTATGCAGTCCAGGTTCATCGCTAGTTACAGCAGGATCTGTGCTCCAAAAACCACCTTCACCATTTTGACTACCGATTGTATCAGTTTCAGGATTGCCCAAGAAAGAAGCTGGTGGGTTTACTGGGGTGCCAAAACCTTTGAGTACAGGAGTCCAGCCATCTTGAATATACCAGGAATCAGACGGAAGAACATTATTCCAGAAACTTGCAGAATTCATCTGCTGTCGATTGATTAGCTGAGCACCGTTTGTATCCGAAAAAATATCATGATTTGAGTGAATTGCAGATGAAACAAAACAATTAAATGCCCAAGTCCTCGCAGGCTCGGGGGAATCTTCGGGTTCTATAAAGTGGCCATGGTCAATTGTGATGTAACCGTAAACTGGACCAATTTTGGTGTTGTCCGAATTCATTATCGGATTCAGAACGACAACATTTTCAAAAACAAAAGTCCTAGACATCAAAACGATTTCGCCAGCAATCCCGCCGACATAACTAGGAGCGCTCAAATTGACTTCAGAAATCACATTCTGAAACTTTTTGTCCTCACCGTCACCATGAAGCGATAGGATTCCACCAATTCCGCCGATACCACCAGAAGTATCAGAGCCATTTGGAACTCCAGAGGAAGTTATTTTCCCAGAAGCGTAAGAATTGCGTACTTCAGTTGGAGAGTTACTACTATCGTTTAGTACTCCGATCAATCCACCAGAAAAGGCTTCAATCTGAAAATCAATCCCAGATGCGAAAACATTATCAACAATAAACGAATTCCCATTGCTATAAGTCTCTGCTTCGCCGACCAAAGCTCCTTGGTAACGAGTACCTTTTGCAGTAACATTCTTGAGCTCAAGATTGGAAATCCAGGCGTGATAATCATTGATCAAATCGATATGACCGAAAAGCCCAAAACCTCGTGTAACCCCTTCATTTTCAGGGACAAAGTTGAGCCCGGAAATCGAATGCCCATTACCATTGAATTCGCCACGAAACTTCGAGATAGGTCTGAAACTGGCGGTAGTAACACTTATGTCATTGGTAAGATTATAGCGACTTTGCGCATTAAAAAGCCAATCTGCGGTCACAGGATTGTTACTCATGCACGACATCTGCTGCAAATCGCTCTCAGTACTAAGGTTATAGGAATTCGTTTCACCAGGAGTCGCTCTAAAAGGATTGACTGGTACCGGTTTTATATAGTCGGGAAATTCCGATAAACTTGTAGTAGAGTACTGCAATCTAGGCAATTTACCATCTTCAAGTATCCACCCTTGTGTAGTTTCCCAAGGTGTCCAGTTATCATGCACAGATGCAAACCAGTTACTACTAGCACCTAGTAGTTCATCAGGCGAAATATCAGCCCCATTTTTACCATCATGTGTTTTTTCCCCAGAGAAAGAAGCAGATCCAGTCTGAGTCTCAAGTACACCACATATGCTTGATGTTCCAGTGCCGATAGTTGACAGGGCGTAGTTGTTTGTAACAACTGCAGTATTTTGTTTACTACCAAAAATTCGTCCAACATTGCTCGTGCCAGCAATTGAAGGATTTAAGGCAACAGAATTTGAAAGTGATGTGTAATTGTAAATATATCCAATGAGACCGCCAACATTCTGAGCTCCTTGAACCTTGGCGACCGAATAAAGCCGCTCAATTGTGCCTAGCGTTGAACTTGAAGAACTCATAACCACACCGATAACAGAGCCTATTGTGCTACCAGTAGACACAATTGATCCACTTACAGAAATGTCGCTATAGTTTGTTGATGTATTGGTAGGAGGATACACCTCTGCTGCAAAAATACCAGAACTTGAACCAACAGACAAGTCTGCATTCGCAATTTCAACTTTTTGCACACGCAGACTTGAAATGTACCCAAAAAGCCCTTGATAACTTGTGTCCGGGCGAGTTATTTTCAAGTTACTTATTGTGTGCCCTCCACCGTCAAAGTTTGCATAGAACCTAGAAGAAGAACTGCCAATTGGAGACCATCCACCAGTTTGTGTCGCACCGTTCGAATCAATCCACACACCTTGATAATCTGAAAGATCAATATTATCAGTGATTTGATAGTTGACACTAGAAACATTGAACACACGAGGAAGAACATTATTATTTACAATGCATGCCAATTTCTCGAGGTCAGCGCCACTTTGTATTTCGTAAGGATTAGCCTCATTTCCACCCCCAGAAAAAGGTACTTCAAGAAAATCACCAGAAAAATCTATTAGTGAATCTTGTTGAGCTACCGCACTAAACCCATTGAGAATTGGTAGATTTCCATCTCCGCCAGAATTGAAAGTCCAATTAGCATCTGCAAAGGGAGCGAAACCTTCGTGAGCAGTCGTGAACCAATTGTTTGAAGTGACCTGAGCAAAAGTCACATCAGCACCATTTTTTTCATTGTGAAATCTCTGACCAGTGAAATTATCAGAATATCCAGAAAGTCCACAAATTCCGTCAAGAAAAGCTGACTTCATGGTGTTAAGTGCATAAATTCCAGAGGCGACTGTCTCAGAAGAGCCCAAGTAACCGAATGCTCGCCCCATACTATCAACATCTTCCTCAACAGTAGGGTTTAGCGCAACAACATTTTCTATTGTCGCTCTTTGTGCAAGCCCAACAATCCCACCGATATACATAGCAGAATCAGCGTAGTCTGGCCTTTTGTGAACTTCAGCTGTTGTGTATGCATTCTTTAGCGATGAATTATTGTAGTCAAGCAACCCTAAAATTCCACCGATGTTTTGTTTCCCCCAAACCTGACCTTTTGTGTAGACATTAGTAACAGTCGATCCAGCGTAAACATAACCTGCCAAAAGTCCAACATAATTTTCTCCATACAGCTCTCCAGAAGCAAATGAACTTTCAATCTTTGAAGAACTAGATACATATCCAGCGAGCAATGCAGAATAACGTCCCGCGCTTACAACAGCATTTTGAACACCTAGTCGCAATATTTGCCCTCCATAAAGAGATCCAAAAAGACCTTGATTGCTTGTCCCTGGTCGACTAATCTTCAGATTTGTTACTATGTGATTATTCCCGTCAAAGACACCTTTAAAGTTACTGATTGGGACCCAACCACCAGTTTGTTTTACGCTGTTTGCGTCAATAAAATCACCCTGATATGAAGAAAGGTCAACATCTGTCATCAGTTTATAGTTTACGCCAGTAGCGCCGAACTTAAGATTTGCCCCAGAATCATTAACTAAACATGCCATTTTGACCAAATCAGTGACACCACTTATCTGATAAGGATTTGCTGAAGTTCCAGCGCCAGTAAAAGGCAAAGAACTTTCTGCATCTTGTGTATAATCATGGAATTCGTTACTTTGCAGTGTAGTTGCTGAGCCTATTGCTATGTTCAATATGGGCAATTTGCCATTATCAAAAACCCATTGATTTTGCGCATTTGACCATGGCACCCAATTAGTATGTTCAGATGCAAACCAATTGGAGACAGGATCAGTCAACCAGAAAACACTAAGATCTGCACCGTTTTTGCCATCATGAGTTTCTTCACCTGTGTACGTTCCTGTTGCAAGCGAATGATAACCGCACGCGGAAACGTAGGTTTTTGCTGCTGTCGATAGCCCATAGTTACCAGAAAAAACTGAATTGTCCGTTTTGGTTGCGTAAATCCTCCCTGATGTAGTATCTGAATTGAATTTTATGAAAGTATTTAACGCGACAGAATTTTCTACACTACAAGGCGCGGCCTCAGTGCAGCTAGCATAACCGACCAGACCGCCATCATTAGATCCCTCTACCGAAGCAGTCGAAAAGACATTTTGAACCGAGCCGCTAACTATTCGACCAATAATTCCGCCAACATAACCTGATCCATTGACGCTCCCAGCAGAATAAGAGTTGCTTAAGGTGAGATTTTCCCCGTACCCAACCAGACCGCCAACAGTAGTGCCAGCCTTGAAGATGCTTCCAGAAAAGTATGACTGGGTAATTTCGGTCCCAATTGCCTTACCAATCAGACCCCCTATATTATTATGAGCACCCTCACTAGAAACCTTTGTTTCATTGACCCCAACCTCAGAAACAACAGTATCTGCAATGAATCCCGCAATTGCGCCAATATTTCTATCATAACCGACAAGATTGGACGCTTTGATCACTATGCAAGAAATCTGGGCCTGCGCATTGGTCGAAGAATCTTTATTTGCTTTCGCTACCAAAATCGCCGTTCCATTCTTATTAGCTTCATCGCTATCGCCTCGAACATCAGCATTATCAATAACTAAGTTCTTTATGATTCCGCCTTGAATCGCACTGAACAATCCCTGATCTCGAACTTCGGGTCTATTTATCTTCATTCCAGAAATTGTGTGACCCTGACCATCAAACTCACCTCTAAACGCATTACTTTGAGAACCAATTGGATCCCAACCTCCTGTTATTAGTTGATGATTATATTGATAGTACTCGTTACCATACGCAGATAAATCAATATCTGAACTCAATTTATAGAAAACACTAGGACTATTAACTTTTGCTTTTTGAACTGCATCAATTGTCTTATTGATCACGCATGAAACGGCCAATAAACTCTGAGGAGAGGCAACTAAAAATGGATCTGCTTCAGTTCCAGTTCCATCAATAGTAGCTGCAGAAGGGTAGACCTTTGATGTGTCATAATCAGGTCTTGTTGAATTCTGGATGCTTCCTGAACCTTTCAGTTTTGGCAGTTCACCAGTAAAATCCCAAACATCAGAAGACCAAGGAGTCCAATTTTCATGGGCAGAACCTAAGCCTCCACTCCAAGATGGATCAGCAAAATCAAAGTCTGCACCATTTTTACCAGAAGAAGATATTTCATCGCCCGAAACAGACATCACAGAATTATTTACTATACAACTAGTGATATTATCCATCCATTTTATTGCCCAGTTATTTTCAAATGTTCCAGAAGCCGAATAAGCAATACGCCCTTGCTGTCCCGCGCTAGAGTTTCCTGGCATAATAATTTTATTCAATGCCAATGAATTACGGATAGTTCCAAGATTCTCACCAGTGATTCCACCAAGATTTTTATTGGCTTGTGTAGTTAAAACACTAGCTGTTGAATAAACATTTTCTATTACAGTTCCAACTGAATTAGAACCAGTAATTCCACCAACTCCATAGTTAGTCACATTCACCACTCCAGTTGAATAAGAATTAGAAATAGTTGAATTGCCTTGAGCTGTTCCAACAATTAAACCTGCACTTATATGCCCCTCGACATTGGCATCTACAACCGCTAAATTGGTAATCGTTGCACCATCTAATACACCAAATAGACCCATATACCAGCTCGCATCATTACCTAGGGAGCGTTTAATTTTCAAATTCTTAACTGCATAACCACCACCGTCAAAATGCCCTCTAAAAGGCAGACCCAAAAGAATTCTACTTCCATTATATCCAATTGGAATCCAACCCCCAGTTTGCGTATCACCGTTCGCATCTACAAAAACATCTTGGTATGCAGATAGATCAACGTCTTGAGTTAACCTATAATACAAATCAGCTTTTGAATACAATGAGTGAGTAGTAGAGTTATCAACCAAACATGCCAACTTTTGAAGCTCGCCTGGAGTGTTGATTAGATATGGTGAAGTCTCTGTGCCTGCTCCTTCAAACGCAAAAGTCCATCCAATGTGGCTGATATAACTTGGCTCAGAAATGGGTACATAAATGTTATCAGCCAGAAGTTCAGATGCAGTTTTATCTTGCCCGTTCTTTTTATCAAGACCTTTATCAGCAACTACCCAAGAACTAATGCCCAAAACATTTCGCACAGAAGTAGAACAAACACCTGAAATTGCAGTCACAGAAGTACCCAGTGAATCATATGCATAGTTATTATTTAGAACTGGCAAAATCCCAGAAAATGGTTCAAGTGTGCCCACAATACGTCCAAAATACGATACACCACGACTGCCATAAACTGTTTCTTGCAGTGCGTAGGAATTTGAAATCGAACCAGAGAACATTTTGCCAACGATACCACCAACCGAACTCCAACCCTTCACATTTCCCACGACTTTTATGCCATCAACTTGCGTATTAGTGGCATTACCGATAAGGCTCGAGACAAATTCTTGCCCTTCAATATCAGCACTTAGAACAAGATTGTGAATTTGCGCACCATTAGTAACTCCAAAAAGACCCTGACTATCCGCGCCAGACCGAGAGATTTTAAGACCAGTGATTGCGTGCCCAGCACCATCAAAATGCGACATAAAAAGATGACTAGTAACTCCAATTGGATTCCAACCTCCAGTAACTACATTTTCATTTGAATCTAAATAGTCTCCAGAATATGGAGTCAAATCAATGTCTTGCCCAAGTTTTATAAAGAAGTTTCTGTCAGTCTTACCAGTTGCAAAACTCGCATCCCCTTGCCAGAACTTGGCAATCAGAGGACTAGCAGTATCTTGACCATCTGGAGTTTTTCCAGCATTGACGGTTGTTGATAAGTCTAGAAGTTGCTCGGCAGAATTGATTATTAACGGATTCGATTCAGTTCCAACACCTTGCATAGACAACGGCATAATAGAGCCTGCATTTGCTTCTTCACGATTGTTCCCAAGACTGCCACTTGCATATGCAACCAGTACTGAGGCGCTTAAAAATACCAAAATACCTAAGACAGCGAGCGTATACCGTGTACGCCTACCGGCAAATCTATAGTCAGCTCTAAGACTAGTCAAAAAATCCATTTACTCCATAAACTCCATAATAAAAGTTCTTCTCTTATATCCCCGGGGCGCCGCCCGGCCCCCCCGCCGGGGGGGTTGTGGTGGTGTTTTGTTTGGTTATAGTATTTTTTTTTTTT
>JAIRWY010000085.1 GCA_031268675.1 Candidatus Ancillula glyptotermitis
CATGTGTATATAACACACATAAGCACCTTAAATCAAACCACGTGCTTATAAATAGCCTTAATGAAGGTCTAGGTTATAAAACCACCTGGATTTGCTCAAGAAGAAGCTTTTGCATGTACATCCCCTGAATAAAGAAGGACTTGTATTTAAGAGGGGTTGATGATAATACTTAGGGTGTCCTACTTCAGATTAGAATCCAGCTTACTTGAAAAGACGAAAGAGATGTGGTATAATAAATACATGTTAACACTTGCAGCTACTCCAATTGGCAATTATGCGGATACATCCGCTCGCTTGATTAAAAAGTTGCAGGAAGCTGATATGATTTTAGCAGAGGATACACGTGTGTTCATTGACTTGCTCAAGCGTTTAAACTTGCGGATAAATGCAAGAATTACGAGTTTCCATGACCACAATGAGAGTAGCAAATTGAGCAAGATATTGGACGCAATTGAAAAGGAAGATGTTGTTTTGGTTTCTGATGCTGGATTGCCACTAATAAATGATCCAGGTTATAAACTAGTGCAGGCTGCTATTGATAACGATGTGCTTGTAACTTGCATTCCTGGACCGTCAGCTCCATTAACTGCACTTGTTCTCTCTGGACTTCCTGTGCATAAGTTCACATTTGAGGGCTTTTTGCCACCTAAAACATCATCAAGAATTACTGCTTTGCAAAAACTAGCACAAGAAAAACGCACTATGATATTTCTGGAAAGTAAGCACAGGATTACACGCTGCTTAGAAGATATGAATGAGGTTTTTGGACCAAAAAGACGCGGTGCAATTTGTCGTGAGCTGACAAAGCAGCATGAAGAAATTGTGCGCGCCTCACTTGCCGAACTAGTTGAAACCAGTAGAAGACAACAACTAAAAGGTGAAATTTGCCTAGTGATTGATGGTTCGCGATGATGGATAACAGGGCGAAGGTGATTGTAGTTGGCAGTGGACTTGCTGGTTCACGCACTGCTCAGTTTTTACAGGAATACTGTGATGTTACTCTATTAACAAAGGGCGAACTAATGGATGCAAACTCTGCATTAGCACAAGGTGGAATTGCAGCTGCACTAAATACAGGTGATTCTGTTAATTCACATTTTGCTGATTCTATGCTTGCTGGTGGGAATGAGAGCGACAAAAATAACTTGAAGATTTTAATTCGAGAAGGAAGAAAAGATGTAAAAACATTGATTCAAGAAGGTATGGAATTTGATAGAAATGCAGATGGATCACTTAATTTTGGACTAGAAGGTGCGCATTCAACTCCTCGAATTGTGCATGCTGGCGGAGATTTTACTGGTAAGAAAGTTTTGGAGTTTGTACAGTCTAAGTTTCAAAATATAAGGGTTATTACAAATGCATTTGTTAGTGAATTACTAGTTAGAAATACTAAAAACGGTTCTGAAGTCTACGGAGTTCGTTTTTTAGATAAGCAAAACCGTGAAATGATACAAATTGCAGATTTTGTGGTCATAGCAACTGGTGGACTTGGAAAAATGTACAAATTTAATACTAATAGTTCCACAGTTTGTGCAGATGGATTTGCATTAGCAAAACGAGCGGGTGCGAAATTAAGAGATATGGAGTTTGTGCAGTTTCATCCAACACTACTAAAAAGTACAACTCCTATTTTAATTTCAGAAGCTGTTCGAGGTGCGGGTGCAAAACTAGTTAATAGTGACGGTGATTACTTCATGAAGAACAAACATAAATATGAAGACTTAGCACCACGAGATATTGTTAGCCGTGAGATTACTAGAGAAATTACACTTGGAAAAGATGTATTTCTTGATGCTAGTGCTTGTGCAAATTTTGAGAAAAGGTTCCCATTTATTGCCCAAAAGTTGAAAGAAAATGATATAAGGAGAGATCGAATACCAATTATACCAGCTGCACATTTCTTTATGGGTGGTGTAACTGTGGATAGTACTGGGCGTAGTAATTTACGAAATTTATATGCTGTTGGAGAAGTTGCATCAACTAGAGCGCATGGAGCAAATCGATTAGCTAGCAATTCACTTCTGGAGTGTTTGGTTTTTAGCAGAAGAGTGGCGCAGGATATTTTAAGCAGGAAATTGAATCATAATCCTGAGCAAATTGAAGCAATTAGAGCAACTGAAACTTCTCAGATACATGTACCATCACTTATGCAGATTCAGGAAAAAGCATCTTGTAGTATTGGAATTATCAAAAAGCAAGCAAAACTGCGAGATTTCATGAACTGGTTGTCAAAATTTGATACTCAGAAGATTTCTACTAGCAAGGAGATAAATGAACTTGAAAACTTAGTACTAGTGGCTAGAGAAATTTGTGCAGCATCGCTTAAAAGGAGCACCAGTTTAGGCGCACATTATATTGAGGTGGATGTGTGAATATTCTTGCTGTTCGCAAAAAGATTGCGCAGTTTCTATCCGAAGATATAGGTACTGGGGATACTTGTTCATCTGTTGTGTTTGGTAATGAAGTACTAGAAAAAGAGGCTGTATTTCTGGCAAAAGAGAACGGAATTGTTGCAGGAATTGATATTGCGAGATTGGTATTTGAAGAACTTGAGCATTCAGAGTTTGTAGTGTATATTGCTGACGGTTGTAGTGTAAAACAAGGTGACATAATTGCAAAAGTTCGTGCAGATGTAAAAGTTCTACTTGCTGGAGAGCGAGTTGCACTAAACTTGCTACAACGAATGTCATCAATTGCATCTATGACCAAGTTAGCGGTTGAAATTCTGGGAGATTCAAAAACTAGAATATGTGATACACGCAAGACGGTTCCTGGTCTTCGCATATTTGATAAGGCAGCAGTTCGAATAGGTGGTGGTTATAATCACCGCATGGGGCTTTATGATGCTTTAATGCTGAAAGATAACCACATTGCATTTTCTGGCTCAATCACTAATTCCATCAAGAAATTGCGAAGTCAAATTGGACACACACAGAAAATTGAAGTTGAAACTACCACAAAAAGTCAGGTCCTAGAAGCTGTAAATGCAGGTGTAGACATTATCATGTTTGACAATTGCACTCCCGAAGAAGTAGAACAGATGCAAAAACTTGTTCCAGAACATATAATAACCGAATGTTCTGGATCAATTACACTTGAGAATCTTTATACATATGCAAATACTGGTGTTGACTATATTTCATTGGGTTTTCTTACTCATTCAGTTAAATCATTGGACATTTCATTTCAGGCAGTTGATTTTTAAACACCCACATCTAAGTTACAACACTTTCACTGTTAGCGTAATAGAACCACACATTTATCCACATTTTAGATGCATTGACAAGTGCTTGACAAAGTAAATGATGCTATGCTATAATAATAGTACCGTTAGCCCCCATCGTCTAGCGGCCTAGGACATCGCCCTCTCACGGCGGTAACACGGGTTCAAATCCCGTTGGGGGTACACATTTAGGTATCAGTGCAGATATTTTGGCAAGATACTTCACAAAAACCACGCAGTTTATTTGTACTTGTGTATATCTGCAATGGAGTGATTTATAAAATAAATCACGCTGCTTCTGCTTGTGCATGTGTAATATCTGTACTAGTAGTTTAATGGCGTAATGCAATTTTTTGCATTACACGGTTTTTACTTGCGTGTATTTACCAGCACCTGTGGGTTTATCAGTCTGATTTATTTCATAAATCACGCTGCTTCCTCCTAGTGCTTGCTATTTGCTAGTACCGAGTTAAATTGCGTAATTTGTTTACAAATTACCCTGTCTGCTTGTGCTTGGATGTCCCACAACTTGCAAGTTTTAGCGGTATAATGCAATTTTTTGCATTACACGGTTTCTGTTTGCGTGTATTTACCAGCACCTGTGGGTTTATCAGTCTGATTTATTTCATAAATCACGCAGCTTCTGCGCACATGTGTTTTGCAATCACTCAGTCTGCTTTGCTCATCAAGAAGTGTAGATAATAGCAGACTGGTTAAAGGAGCAGTTTGATGTACGAATACGCCTTCTTATTTGCGTACCTGTGTGTACCACACACATTGAAGTACCGTTCAAAATACCGCGTAAATTATGCTGTTGTTTTCTGTTGTTTTTTGCGTGTTTTTATTTTTATTTGCATATTGTTTGTTTGTTTTTTTGCGTGCTTTGTTTGCGTGTGTTTACGTGTTTTCTGTTTGCATGTTGTTTACGTATTTTCTGTTGTTTTTGCATGTTTTTATTTTTGTTTTCTCTTGTTTTTTTGTTTTCGGGGCGCTTTTTTTCGGGCGCACGGTCTTCTTGTATATTATACCATAGGGGTATGACATCATGAAAATGGATAATACAAGAGTACTTCATATCAACTTCATTACTATTTGCACATGTGC